>JAIXWP010000070.1 GCA_027491215.1 Flavobacteriales bacterium
CCGCCGCCACCGGCCAATTCGGCGCCGACATGAAAATCACGCTCCTAAACGACGGCCCCGTCACTATCATCATAGAAAGTTAAAACAATTCTCGATTCTCGATTCGAAATTTGGAATTCGAAATTTGGAATTCGGAATTCGAAAATTATAAATTCTTTAATCCAATTTTAAATCAATAACCAAAAGCTATCAGCCAATAGCCGATAACCGTCAGCCATAAGCCAATAACCAAAAGCCAAAAGCCATCAGCCAAAAGCCAACTAGTAACTAAACATCCGTTATCCCTCGATAAATCAATTTCTCCACCGTGGGTGGGATGGGAAGCAAACCTAGTTTGAGCGCAGCTTTCACAGCGTCGGTGTCTGTTTTTATTTGATGTCCACCTTCCTTCGGCTCCCATGTATTGATGGCTTCTTTCATGCGAGAGCGAATAGTTTTTGCAAAACAATCTGCTACTTTTTGATCATCCAAATCACATTGAATGCCTGCATGAAATTTAATTTTATCACATACATTATTCGCGATAGCCTTGTTTCGATCGTGATCAATTCGCTCGTTAAGTAAAAGTAAAAACTTCACAGGAACATTGATAAGCATGGCATTCAGAAGATACAGAATACTGTTCATCAATGCAGATTGATTGGGTGATGTTACAAATTGCGGTCGCACATAATGTGCTTTTACATCATCCAATACTGTCCAGCGATCAAGGTGCATAGATGGTTTCAATTGAGTACCCGTTTCAGAATCGTGACAGAGGTAAGCTCGTTTTTCAATTAAGACATATTCTGCCGCACTAATTTCTGGAATTGAAGAAGACCGAACGTTCATTCGGTGACGTACGAGATAGTGATCATCATTTGCTCTGAATACAAAACCAGGTATGGCTAATACTACATAGGCCAAATTGCCCCAGCGCAATACATGATGGATATCCTCAGGGTGATGCAGCCCGCCTTCTGGCATCATTGAATAAAGTCGTTCGAGGGTAAAATCTTCAGGCTTGATACCAAGAATCGTTTCAATGCGCGGAGAGATGTATGAATAAGAAACGGTTGGAATATGATATACCGAATGAAATTCATTCGAACCAAAATGGAAACGATCCATGCTTTCTTTCACATCACGCAGCGGCAACCCTGTATGATAAGTGCCCTCGGCTTCTTCTACAAATTGCAATGCAAGCTCTGGGTGAAATCCTTCATGCTTCGATCGAATGGCGTCTAGGCGTTCAAAGGTCTTGGCAATTTTCTCATGTCCACGATAAACATTTGAATGCTTGCTCTCTTCTGTGGAATAAAGCGCATTAACAAGTGACTTCCAAGTGGGGTACGTAAGTCGTTCACCCAATCGAAAATGGGAGAGTCGATCGGTCATATTAAATTGGTTTAGGCTAAATATCTATTTGTCTATTCCAAAAATAAATGACCGTTGCTTTTACAATTTAGTTGTTATAAAAAACCACCTCGTTTTCGATTTTTTCGAACGAAAAATCTATAATACAGTGAATTAAAAGAAATTCTATATCTCAAAATGATACTCCGAGTTGCGTTTTTTGCAACACAAAAAAAGGCTACACAAAAAGCAATTATTTTTTCAAGTACTTGAGCAACCTCTCCCCTGGTATCAAGTCTTATTATTAGAAAACACACCGAAACCAAACTATAAAATATTGACGGAGGTACTGCCTGCTTCTCCATAGTTGAAAGTACCAAGGTCAAGATTTCATGATTTCCTAAACAAATAGAAAGCCCCCCTGATCGCAGGAGGGCTTTTTATTTGAATATCGTTTGATCGCGCTTACGCGGTCTTCACTACGAAGTAATTCTTCTTGCCGCGCTGCAACAACAAGTATTTGCCTTTCAAAAGCTGATCGGCACCCACAGTGGTTTCTAAGGTCACTTTGTTTTTATTGATGCTGATGCTGTTCTCTTGCAATGCACGGCGCGCTTCACCATTGCTGCTCAAGAAGCCTGATTTCACCAATAACTCAATGATGCCCACGCCTGCTTCGATCTCGGTCTTTGCAAATTCGCCTTGCGGTACGCCTTCGAAAATATCTAAGAAGTCACCTTCGCTCAATTTCATCAAATCTTCTGCAGTCGATCTACCAAACAAGATTTCACTCGCTGCCTTGGCAGTCTCTAAGTCTTCTGCACTGTGCACGCGCGTAGTAATATCATCGGCCAATGCTTTTTGTAATACACGCTTGCCTGGGTCGATAGCATGCTCTGCTTCTAATGCTTCAATCTCTTCTTGGGTCTTCAAAGTGAAAATGCGAATGAAATTGCTCACATCAGAATCCGTAGCATTCAACCAGAATTGGTAGAATTTATAAGGGCTCGTGCGCGCTGGATCTAACCATATATTGCCGCCTTCCGATTTTCCAAACTTGGTTCCATCGGCTTTTTTAATCAATGGTGTGGTCAGCGCAAATGCTTCTCCCTGATCCATGCGGCGAATCAATTCGGTACCGGTGGTGATATTGCCCCACTGATCACTGCCGCCCATCTGCAATTTCACCCCTTGATTTTTCCATAAATAGTAAAAATCATATCCTTGGATCAATTGATAGGTAAACTCCGTAAAGCTCATCCCCTCGCGGTCTTCACCACTAATACGATTCTTTACAGAATCCTTGGCCATCATATAATTTACGGTCAAACGCTTGCCCACGTCACGAATAAAATCAAGGAAGGTAAACTCCTTAAACCAATCGTAATTATTAACGATGCGTGCAGCATTTTCTCCAGAAAAATCCAAAAATTTCTCGAGTTGTTTTTTCTGACAAGCTTGGTTGTGGCGAAGTTGTTCTTCTCCCAACAGATTACGCTCTGCTGATTTCCCAGAAGGATCTCCGATCATTCCAGTAGCCCCGCCAATCAAGGCAATCGGACGGTGTCCGCATTGTTGAAAATGAAGAAGGGTCATGATCTGCACCATGTTGCCCACTCCCAATGAATCTGCTGTTGGGTCAAATCCGATATAGCCCGACACGGCTTCTTTCTGAAGTAGCTCTTCTGTTCCGGGCATCACATCTTGTAACATGCGACGCCATTTCAATTCTTCAATATAATTTTTCTTCCCGTTCATGGCGCGAAAATAGACTATTAAAATATTTCTTTTATTTCTTCTAAGCGAATACCTCGTGATCCTTTGATCAAGATGGTGTGTTGTTGTAACTGCATCGCAGCAAGGGCTTCCTTGGCTTCAACATTCGTAGCAAATCGCAGGTACTCTGAATAGCCAGGAATCGACAAATAAACCTCGCCTACTGTGACTCCTTTCAATCCTAGTTCTTGTGCTTTGACCAGCATCGCTTCATGCTCTGCAGGAGCTTCATCGCCCAATTCTCGCATATCGCCCATCACAAAAAATGTATCACCTTTTTGTCTGCTCAAATTCACCAACGCATGTTCCATGCTCGATGGATTGGCATTATAAGCATCCATGATTAAGGTGTTCTTTGCAGTGACCACAATTTGCGAGCGATTATTATCGGGATCGTAGCTCGACATTGCATCGATTTGATCATGAATTGGCACTCCAAAATAATTTCCCACCACAGCGGCTGAAGCGAAATTGTAGAGGTTGTAAGCCCCGCTCAGCTTACTTTCCACGACATGAGCCGTTTCTCCCACTTTGTATTCAAATGTCAAAAAGGGTGTTTCGCTCAACACTTTCATTGTAAAATCACCCGTCTCAAATCCGTAAACGATACGATCCATTCCCTGCGATACTTCATCCAGTGCGGGTAGCTCCACATTCACGAATACCTTCCCTCCCTTCGAATGCACGTAGTCATACAATTCGCGCTTGCCTTTTTTCACACCTTCCACTCCACCGAATCCTTCCAGATGGGCTTTACCAATATTAGTGATGAGCGCGAACTCCGGATCTGCATATTGGCAATAACCATTGATTTCACGTTGATGATTCGCACCCATTTCAATCACTGCAAACTCTGTTGAGGCAGGAATCGCGAGCAATGTCAGCGGTACGCCGATATGATTATTAAGATTTCCCTTAGTAGCATGAACCTTGAATTTCTTCGAAAGCACTGCCGTCAATAATTCTTTTGTAGTAGTCTTTCCATTACTTCCCGTTATCGCCAAGAATGGAATATGCAGCGATTGGCGATACATCGCACTTAATTGCTGCATTGCTTCAAGTGCATTATCAACACGCACCAATCGCCCATCATTTGAGTCGACATCCTCATCCACCACCGCCCAATCGCACCCGGCATCCAACGCTTGAAGTGCGAACTGATTGCCATTGAATCGCTCTCCTTTTAAAGCGAAATAAATCGCATGCGGAACGATTTGACGCGTGTCGGTGGTGACCACTTTATATTTTAGAAAATGATTGAAGACTTCTTGGATCATGTTTCAAAATTAATCGGATGGCGGGCGCTTCGGTCAAAAAAAAACGCCCCATAAAGGGGCGTTTTCAATATTCTTATTCACGAATTAGCGTGTGTCACGAGCTCCGAGACCTGTTGGGCTACCCACGCGGGTCATAGCACAACGGAAACCAAGCGTAGCCATCGAGCGGCGCTCGTCGAGGAATCGACGTGTACCTGGGATGGTATAGTATGCACGATCTCTCCAGTTGCCGCCTTTGTAAACGCGCGCTCTGTTATTGATCAGAGTAGTTTGACCCCACTCATACATACGGTTGTTATCTGTTTCGTAAGAAGTATCACCATAAACATTGCTGCTTGCAAAGTCACCATCGCGGTAATCGATGTTGTCTGCTTTGCGATAGTTGCGACGGTCGATGTTCTCTTCCACGTTAACGTCACGCATACGCATGTCACCAGCAGTATTTTCAATATAATCAGCGATACCATCACGAAGGTCTGGAGCTACTGGTGATTCAGAGTTGGTCACCAAGTCCATTACTTCTTGCATCAAAGCCTGAGCTTCGTCGATCTTACGTTCTTTTTCTTTCTCTTTTGCTTGATCAATTTTCGCGATGCTTTGATCAATCAATGTCATATCTGTTTCTGTCAACTTACCAGTTGCAGCCTTTTGGTATTCAGCGATGAAGTATTGTACACCTTCGATATCATAAACAGTGTAGTCATATTTCTCAGCCACAGAACCGTCGGCATTCAACACTTTTGTTTGATAAACGTTACCACGGAATGGACGGAAGTCAGATTTGTCTTCGTGAGAAAGCGGACGATAAACATCCATTACCCACTCAGAAACGTTACCAGCCATGTTATACAAACCGTAGTCGTTTGGAGGATATGCATAAACAAGTGCAGTGATTTCCGCAGCATCATTTAAGTATCCAGCAGTACCCATGTAGTCACCACCGCCACGAACGAAGTTAGCGCGGATCGTACCGAAGAATTTACCACCATTGTCGTCATTACGAACATAGTGACCATTCCAAGGATAAGTACGGCGATCAGTAATCAATTCTTGATAAGAGTTGCCGATAAGACCAAGTGCAGCATATTCCCATTCAGCTTCAGTAGGCAAGCGGTAGCGAGGTAGAAGTACCCCATCTTCGATGCGTACGTTACGGAATTCAGAACCAGCTTTTGGATTGAGGTTAGTTACACCATCTGCTGCCTTTTCACCCTCGTACTGACCATTAAGGTAAGCGTCAGTTGTGAAGTGGTCACCGTCAGATTGTGCAGTTGGGTTGTGTACCAAAAGACCTTCGCGGATTAGGATCAACTCGTTTACACGGTCAGTTCTCCAAGCGCAATAGTCATTTGATTGAAGCCAGTTAACTCCCACCACTGGGTAGTCGCTATATGCTGGGTGACGTAGGTAATATTCAACGAGAGGCTCGTTGTATTCCATTTTCTCACGCCATACAAGCGTATCTGGCAAAGCTTTATTGATGATTTCAGGGTAAGAGTCACCATAAACGAGACCTAACCAGTAAAGGTAGTCTCTCCAGTATTGGTTGGTAACTTCAGTTTCGTCCATGTAGAAAGAAGAAACTGTAACACGGCGAGGAATATTATCCCAAGCGAAGTTTACGTCATCTTCAACTCGACCCATTGTGAAGGTACCACCTTCCACTAGAACGAGTCCAGGACCAGTCTCTTGCTCAACGTAATCGGGTCTTTCGTAGCCACCGTTTTTTGGATCATTGTAGTTCCAACCGGTTGCACCAGAGCCTGATTTTTCGCAAGAGTTAAGCACAACTGCCGCTGCAATGAGGGCTACCGCTGTTAATTTGCTTGCTAATGATTTCATGATTTTCCTGATTTTCCTGATTTTCCTATGATTATATACTGGCTAAAGTAGGTCTTCTTATTAGAAAGATGGACAAGCTAACGCACGGAAGCTCTTCTTTGTTTTACGACATTCGAAATTAATCGTCATCGAAACCTCGTGAGAACCACCTGTCGCTGGCGTCAATTCCGAAATGGTGACGTCATAGCTATATCCAAATTTAATCACATCTGTCTGTACTCCTAGAGTAGCAATAAAGGCATCGCGGTATGTTTCTCCAAATAACAAACCTCTAAACCATACACCTGCTACGATAGGTCCTTTATTTACGTACATACCAAGGTTTAGTTGCTGGAACTCCCCTTGACGACGGTAAAGGATGTTAGGTGAAATATTCGCTTCTGCGTCTCTTCTCTTTTTCTGAATTGGAATAACAGCACCTGCGTGTGCAGTGAACTTCATTGGAAGTCTGCTTGTTCCAACAATAAGAGATTCATTTGGCTCATTCAAGTGGTGAACAGCAACACCTGCGTAAAGTACATCAGAGAAACCGAGGATACCTGCAGAGAAGTCAACCGCTTTCACGTTACCACCTCTTGGAATATCTTGAGTTTCGTAGATAAATCCTTTGCGAGGATCGATCATATCACCGAAGGTAAGCTTGCTCCAGTCCAAAGATTTTTGGAAATAAGTAGCTTGGAAGCCCGCCTTGATGGAGAACTTACGAGTGATTGGTTGTTGGTACGAGTAAATACCACTGAAAGTGGTAGTGTTGAGCGTGCTTTGAGCGGCACGGTCATTCATTACGATTAGACCGAGACCACCTTGGATTGTTTCAACGTGTTGATCGTAACTGGCACTGGTAGTGACAAACGATCCAGATAGTGAAGGCCATTGGTTTCGGTAATTCATTACCAAACGAGGACAGCGAGCCGTTCCCGCGAAAGCAGGGTTCAAATACAGAGGATTGGCATAGAACTGAGTGAACTCAGGATCCTGCGCCAACAGTTGGGTAGAGACTGTAAGGGCTGCGAAAAGACAGAATAAACTTTTTTTCATTCGCACGATTTTTACTTGGGGTAAAAAATGAATTAGCAATATTACAACATTTTTGGCCACAAAAAATATTAAATGGTGACAATAATTAGACTCATATTAAGTTTGACCCGTTGCTTTATCCCTTTGAAAAGTCATGACAAAATACTTTTTTAGCACCATCGCTGGTGCCTTCTTCATTTTAATCGGTGGTGCTGCCCTGTCACAAAAACCATTCACATTCAATGGTTTAATTGAATGGAATGACATTACAGGAGCCTCTTCCAACGATGATGGGACGGTCTTTTTTAAGAAAGAAACTTACTCCCAAGATGGTATTTCCTTGCCACTTTTCATCACTCAAAAGCGTTTGGATCGGTTTGAATCCGTCTCTCAATACCGAATAACGGCCCAAGATGTTACATCGGTCCCAGAAAATTTTCTCTCTGATACTCAAAAATCAAGTCTTTCAAACGACTGGCAAATTGAGACCAAGGTCAAAACTGGAGGGTCTATCGCCTACCTCATTCTAGAAATAGTACCTTTTAGAAAAAATAATGGCACTATTGAAAGGCTAACTTCTTTCAATATTGAAGTGTCCACTTCTGCAGCTACCAAACCAGCAAATCGCACCATCACATTTGCCGACCACAGCGTATTGGCAGAAGGTAATTGGTACAAAATCGCGATTTCTAAAGACGGCGTCTATCGTGTGGATGCAAATCTCCTCACTTCTCTCGGAGTAGATCTGACAACACTCAATCTAAACCAGCTCAATATTTATGGAAATGGAGGTGAGCTTCTTCCTGAGTCAAATGCGGTAGATCGATTTACGGATCTGCAGAAAAACGCGATTTCAGTGGTAGACCAAAACAATAATGGCAGCTTCGACAACAACGACTATATCCTATTCTACGGCAAAGGTCCAGATACATGGAAGAATAGCAATATCGCAGCAGAGCCAACTGTTTGGCGTCATTCAAAACACTATTACAGTGATTCAGCTTATTACTTCATTCGCACCGATGATCTTACCAATCCTCTTCGCGTGCCTACGCAGCCCATTCCAGATGGCGCAGTGAATTATACATCCACGAGTTTTCAAGACTATGCCTACATCGAAACTGATCAGTTCAATGTAGCGAAGTCGGGCCGTGAGTTTTACGGAGATGCTTTTGAGAATAACACCTCAGGAACCTACAATTTCTCAGTACCCAATGTGCTTCCAGAGCCAGCGTATTTTGAAACGAGCGTAGTAACAAGATCAATTACCGCAGCGTCGTCATTTAATTTTAATGTGCAAGGAAACACTTTGACCGTTACTCCAAGTGTCACTTCTACAGGAGCAGGAGCTGATCTTGCTCGTATTGCTTCTGGCAATCTCACTTTCAACCCAACAGGTTCTCCAATCAACATCGCGGTTAATTTTCAAAAAGCCAATCCAGAGGCTCAAGGTTGGCTTGATTTCTTGAGGATAAATGTGACCCGTGCTCTTATTATGAACGGTGCACAAATGAACTTCAGAGACACGCGCAGTGTAGGCGTTGGAAATGTGGCAGAATTTCAATTGAGCCAGGTGCAGCCTAACATTAGCATATGGGATATCACCAATCCTTTGCAACCCGAAGCAGTGAGCGGAGTGAATGCAGCGAATACTTATACATTCAAGTCCAATACCTCAACGCTGCGCGAATACATTGCCTTCAACAATGGTGGATTCTTAATTCCTATAGCAAAAGGCAAAGTAGCCAATCAAGATTTACACTCAGTAGCAAATCCAGACATTGTAATCATTAGTGCACCACGCTTGACTACCTATGCGCAAGAGCTTGCAGATATTCATATCGCTCGCGGCAAGAGTGTTTTGGTAACAAATGCATTTGATATTTATAATGAGTTTTCTTCGGGAAATCCAGATCCAATTGCCTTCCGTATGTTGATGAAAATGTTCTACAACCGTGCAAATGGTGTGGAAGAAGATCAACCAGAAAACTTGGTGATTTTCGGTGATGGAAATTATCTGAATAATAAAGGACTGAGTTCGCAGACAGGAGCGACGGTGCTTGTATTCGAAAGCGATAACAGTGTATCACAACTAAATTCTTACGTGAGTGATGACTACTTCGTTCTTTTGGATGATAATGACACTGGAAATAGCGCAAACCCTAGCGACAAATTAGATTGTGGAATTGGAAGAATTCCGACAGCAGACATTTCTGAGGCGGCAAATTATATTTCTAAGGTTAGAACATATCTTGCTTCTAATACAAGTGCTGATGGAGGTGCTTTTTGTGTGGGCGATGAAACGCAATCCACTTTTGGAACTTGGAGAAATATGCTCACGTTTGTTTGCGATGACCTCGATGGCAGCTTTGGTCCTGGTGAGTCACAACACACAACGACTAGCGAACTCTTGGCGAATATTATGAAGGCCAAGCATCCACAATACGATATTACGAAGCTCTACATGGATGCCTTCCAGCAAGTGGTCACTCCCGGTGGTGAGCGTTACCCCACAGGGGAAGAAGCCATTCGACAGCGCGTAGAATTGGGAAGCTTGCTCGTTAGTTATGTTGGACATGGTGGCGAGAGAGGATTTGCCCACGAGCGTATTCTAACCATCCCAACTATCAGCGGCTGGACAAATAAGAACAGACTTCCCGTTTTCTTGACAGCAACATGCGAGCTTGCTCGTTTTGATGATCCTTCATTTAAATCTGCAGGAGAATTATTAATTCTCAATCCAAATGGCGGTGCCATCGTTATGCTTACAACTACTCGCGTAGTAACTGGAGGCGATAACAGAGAATTGGATGAAGCATTTTTCAAATTTGCTTTTGAAAAAGAAACATTCGCCAATCTCACATTGGGAAAGATCAATCAGTTGACGAAAAACGAATTGGAGTCTAACAACACCAGCAAGCAAAATTTCAGTCTATTGGGAGACCCTTGTTTGAAGATGGTTTACCCTAAAGAATATGTGTACACTACTGCTGTAAATGGCATTGATGTGACCACTGCAATTGACACTTTGAAAGCCCTTCAAGAAGTTACATTCACAGGATATGTTGGTGACGAAAACGGAACGAAGTTGACCGATTTCAATGGCTTTGTTTACCCCACCATTTACGATAAAGAAGCAAGCAATGTGACTCTGAATAATGATGGCGCAGCAGCAGGCGTTCCATTTAAAGCTTACAATAACACCATCCTCAAAGGAAAGGCAAGCGTGGTCAACGGTGACTTCACATTCAAGTTTGTAGTTCCCTATGACATCAATTACACTGTCGATACTGCACGTGTCAGCTATTATGCGGTGGATGGCGATTTGGATGCACATGGCAATAGTCAGCGATTCAAAATCGGAGGCTCACTCACAGGAGCAGAGCTCAATACCGTAGGTCCAGAGATTGAACTATTCATGAATGACACCACGTTTGTATCCGGAGGTGTTACGAATACCACGCCTATTTTCATTGCAAAGTTGAAAGATGAAAATGGAATCAATACCGCTGGAAGCGGCATTGGACATGACCTTGTAGCATCGATTGACGGTGATTCTCAGAACGCTATTCGTTTGAACGATTACTATGAATCAGATTTGGATACTTACCAAAGTGGGCAAGTGCGCTATCAGATGAACGATATGACTCCTGGAGAGCACCGCATCACCTTTAAGGCATGGGATGTACACAACAATTCTACTGAGCGCACGCTGGATTTCTTGGTTGCCGACGATGCAGGAATTGCATTGGATCATGTGTTGAATTACCCGAATCCGTTTACTACAAACACTGCATTTTTCTTCGAACACAATCAACCTTGTGAGTTCTTAGATGTGCGCATCCAAGTATTTACAGTGGGGGGAAAATTGGTAAAAACCATCAATGAACGTGTAAAGCAAAATGGTTTCCGTTCTGATAGCATTTCATGGGATGGTACCGATGATTTTGGCGACCGCATTGGTAAAGGAGTGTACGTGTATCGCTTGGAGGTAAAAAACGAAGCAGGACAACGTGCAGATAAATTTGAGAAACTCGTCATTTTAAAATAATAACCATAACAGAGGGCAAACCGTAGAAAGTTTGTATTCCGTATATTTGCGGTCCCTTTAAACAAGGCAATAATGTATAAATCGCTCATTTTAGTATTAGTAGTTGGCCTCTCCATTTTGGGAATCAATGCTAATGCACAATTAAATAATCAGTCTGAAAGAGCACAGCAAGTGCAATTGAACACTATTACGACGGCCGTTCCTTTCCTGATGATTGCTCCCGATTCAAGATCTGGTGCTCTTGGTGATGCCGGTGTAGCTTTAAGTCCTGATGTATCAAGTATTCACTGGAATGCAGCGAAACTTGCATTCGTTGAAGAAGATATGGAACTAGGTGTTTCATACTCTCCATGGTTACGTGCATTGGTGAATGACATGAGCATAAGCTATTTGAGCGGTTATAAGCGTCTCAACAAGAACCAAACATTTGGTGGTTCTTTACGCTACTTTACATTGGGAAAAATTTCATTTACCGATGAGGTTGGAACTGCGATTAGAGATTTCAAACCTGCAGAATTAGCAATTGATGCAGCATTTAGCCAAAAATTATCTGAGCGTTTTAGTGGTGGTATTGCAGCTCGCTTTGTGAATTCTAATTTAACTGGTGGCACAAGCGTATTAGGAGCTGACAGCAAGCCTGGACGTTCTTTCGCTGTTGACATTTCAGGATTTTACACCAATGATGATGTTGAGTTGGGCGGAATCCCAGCCGTTTGGAATTTTGGTTTCAACGTATCCAACATTGGTGCTAAAATGCGTTACACCAACACTGACCAAAGAGACTTTATTCCTACCAATTTGAAATTAGGAACTGCTCTTGTTCTCAACCTCGACGACTATAATGACTTAGGGTTTACCGTCGACTTTAATAAGCTTCTAGTTCCGACTCCTCCTATTTATGATAATGATGAAAACATCATTGCTGGAAAAGATCCAAATGTGGGTACAGCTACGGGAATTGTGCAGTCGTTTACAGATGCACCAGGAAATTACAATCCTGAAACAGGTCAAGTAGAAGGCGGAAGCGTTTTTAGAGAAGAACTTCGTGAAGTAAATATCGGTGGCGGTTTTGAATACTGGTATGACAAACAATTCGCTTTTAGAACAGGCTATTTCTACGAACACTTCTCAAAAGGAAATCGTCAATTCATTACACTAGGTGCGGGTCTTCGCTACCAAGTATTGACCATTGACATGTCATATTTAATCAGCACAACGCAACAGAATCCACTTGCCAATACATTGCGCTTCTCATTGAAGTTTGCACTAGGAGGCAAGACCAACAAGTCGTCTGACGACGCAACAGAGGAATAATGAATATCCGTGTTGGGTTTGGCTATGATGTTCACCAATTGGTAGAAGGTCGAGATCTATGGCTTGGAGGAGTTCTTATCCCACATGAAAAAGGAGCTTTGGGTCACAGCGATGCAGATGTATTACTACATGCGATTTGCGACGCTATTCTCGGGGCTGCAGCCCTTGGTGATATTGGACAACATTTCCCAGATACATCTGCAGATTTCAAAGGCATCGATTCGAAAATATTATTGGCCCGTACCTGCGAACTCCTGCGCTCACATGGTTGGGAAATATCGAATATTGATAGCACTTTGTGTCTCGAAAGACCAAAGGTGATGAAGCATTCAGATAAAATGAAAGCAGCTATTTCTGAAGTAGCGGGTATTGCTTCTGATCAAATTTCTATCAAGGCTACCACAAGCGAAAAAATGGGCTTTGTAGGAAGAGAGGAAGGCGTAAATGCATACGCCGTCGCTCTTATTTATAAGAAGTAATCTCTTAGTTTATTCCTGTAAACGAGTCATCCATTTGACCTGGTTGCTCGTCTTCGTAGAAGTGCATTTTAATCAAAACAGTATCCTTCAAGAAATCGATTTTACCGATCTCGATACGAGTGATGCTAATCCCAGTTCTTTTTTCTAAATCTGCTATCAGTTCTGGTCGGCGACCAAGTTGAATGAGTTGGATGTTATCATACACCACAATCTTTTGAGACTCATGGCGTATGAGCCAAATTTTCTCCAGGCCATAAGTCAATCCAACAATCACCATGTTTGCGAATACAAGCTCTACCAATGAAATCTTTTTGTTGATCAATGCATTCATTACCGACATACCGATAATAATGAAGAGATAGGTCATTTCTTTAATTGGAATGGCATCTGTACGATAGCGGATGATTCCGAATACAGCAAATAGACCAAGCGCAAATCCCATTTCTAATTTAACAGATTCCAAAAGGAAACACATTAAGAAAATGGACACACTGAACAAGAAATAAGTGAAAAGGAAATCCTTGCGCTTTGCAATTGGGTAATAAATCAAACGCACCAAAACAAAGATGAATGAAAGGTGGACACCCAATCGAATAATGAGCCCAACCAAGTCTTCCCATTTCACTAGTTTTACTCCTCCTAGCGGATTAAACTTATCTCCTTTTTCTGCTTCTTCGACTACAGTAGGAACTATATCTTGAGCTTGAACATTGACAAAGTCAATGAAATTATGCAACCATTCCATTCTCTATTTTCCTTAATTTTAAAATTTTCGACTTAAAACTATTTGATTTCATTTCAGGGAAAAGCATTGCAACCCCTAAACAATATTTACTGATGCTATCCTCTCTAATCATTCGCTTCTTTAGTTCAACCATGAAAGGCGAATATCGATTTCTCCTTTCTTGTTTTACTTCAGCTATGACAAAGTTGTTCAATTTAATTTCTTTTCCATTACTAGAAAAACCAAGCCCAAGATCGATAGTTAATCGTTCTGGCATTTCATTATTCACTAAAGTAATTCTTTGAAAACTGTTCCAAAGTTTTGGTTCAAACTCCAGTCCTAGATGCGTTTCATCTTCGATGAATGTTTTCTCATTTTCCAACAAATCTTCTGAAACCAAAGGGAGTTTTACGCGATCCTTTTCAGTTCGATCTTTGTTCGTCTTGAATTTTACTTCAAGAAAAGTAAGATTACTTTCAACGTATTTTCTTTTGCGAATTTTATAACGATTTTTCTTTCCGCTATGGTGTCTTCTATAGAACAAGAAATCGGCAGTGTCGTAATAGAGCGTTTCGTAGCTATTTTTACGAAGTCCATTGATTTCTAAGACGCGATATTTATCAGAAAGAAGAGCGAGAATCTCCTCAAGCTCACTCATAGACAACATGAATTTGGTATCCGTTCTATTCATCAAAGCAACGCCATCCATCTCTTTTAAAGAAATAGAAGGGAAGGCTGATAAAATTTCAGATAATTGGATCATAGTGTCTTTACAAATGTAATCTGAATGTTAAGAGAATCGAACAAAGACTAACAAAAATTGATTAGGTTTAGCACAATGAATAAAAAAGTACTTACTGTTGAATGGGAAGTGTACGATCGAAAAGAGGATCTCCCTACCTCAGACGCACAACTTCTCGATGCTGCATTTGAAGCGGTGAAGAATGCCTATGCTCCGTACAGTGGTTTTTCTGTGGGTGCAGCATTACTTTTAGAAAATGGTGATGTCGTTAAAGGGAATAATCAAGAGAATGCAGCATATCCCAGTGGATTATGCGCAGAGCGTGTTGCGTTCTTTTGGGCCGGTGCAAATCATCCTGGGAAAAAAATAAAAGCTGTAGCAATCACAGCGCTATCAGAAAAAGTAAATACAGATCATCCTATTACACCTTGCGGCGCTTGTCGTCAATCTATGTTGGAATATGAAATGAATCAGGGTGAAAACATCACCATCATTATGCAGGGAAGTACAGGGAAAATATACAGAATGGAAGGCGTGAAGAATTTACTTCCCCTCTATTTTAATGAAGAAGGATTAAAATCTTAGAAGCGATAATGCCAAGCAAATAACAATCCTTGATTGTAATTGCCTTGCTCATAGAAGCTCGCAGGGTTTACAACTGCGGGTGCGGGTCTGATAGGTATGATGCTTGTGCTACCTCGAAATTCAAGGCTAGAGTGATTGGTAGCCAACCACCATACGCTTGCATTTCCAGAAATATCTAACGTCTTAAATGCTGGAGTTGGTTCATACTTTTCACCGTTATAATCAATCGTTTGATTAATCAATACACCAACAGCCGGACCTACTCCAAATCTAAATTTCCCGGTTGTGTATGTTGCTAGAACAGGCACATCTATATATTCCAAATCAAATGCAAACTCATTATAATCTCCGTTATCAGGATCTGCTTGTTTCATGGAACCTTTTGCAGTGTAATGCATTCCCAGCCATGTGCCGAAATTGCCGTTGAAATCCATGTGAATCCAACCCCCGCCTACAAGACCAAGCTTGTCCCAACCAGCAAGACCATCCCCGCTCATTTGAGTTGCAGTAATTCCAATCATTGCTCCGCCAGTGAAATCAATTTGAGACGTTGATTCCAATGAAATAAGGATGGCTATTGCAAAAACAACTTTTCTCATTCTGTAATTTCTTGATCTACAACATTCACAATTTCACCAGTAGTGTTGTTTACCAAATAAGCGATCACATAGCAATTATTAGGCACCCAAGCAGGATTGAATTCGTAAGAGAAAGAACTTACAAAAACATCATCGATTCTTGGTGATGAAGCTACAGGTTGTCCTTGTGGAAGCGTTACAGCATCGCGCAGCATGTGATTGTGTTCGTAGTCTAAAATATCAGTTCCATCCACATCTTTTTGCGGGCTGATAATGTGAGATTCAGTAATCAATACCACTAGGTTAAATCCACTTGTAGAGGCATCCAAGAATTGCCCATGCACATGGATGTTTAAGAATCCGTCATTAGCGACGTAAGAAGTTACCATTTGAAGGGCGGCCTCTGGAGCCTTTGCAAGTTGATCATCGATTAAATCTCTCCATTCTGTATCGATATAAAGAGACGATGTTCCTCCTACTCTGTCTACACGTGCACCTGGAGCAAAACCAACTTCTAATTGGCCCCAATAGATATCACCATCGCTAGTGCGAAAATCCACGTTGTATGGGGCTGCACTTGGATTAGCGAACGTTCCAGCATGAATGCTAATTGGAACAAGTCTTTCACCTAATTCTTCTTCCCAAATATTTACCTTCTCCGTCGCAGGTGGGCAGTTGGTGCATTTATGTCCAGTGAACTCTTCGAGGTACACATTTTTAAGAGGAGTAGCGAGGAGTTCAAATTCCGGAACTGGTCCGTAAACGCTTTCCAAGTAGCGATTGTCCAATTTTAGGATTGGATCTTCTTTATCACTGCATGAAGAAAAAACTACTGCGAAAACACAGCTTAGTATGATTAACTTTTTCATTTTATTCTTCTTTATTTTTTAGAACGTACTAGTAATCGTTAATTCAAAACCATTTGTTGCTGGAACTGTTCGGCAAACACCACCGATACAGAACACCCCTTCTCTTCTTTTTCCATAACCTAAAGTTACGCGATTTGCTCCATTGATATAGCCAACAGTTCCAAAAAGATAGTGAACACGCGAGTCCGCTTTTTTATTTCCGTAATTATACTGATCGATAATCGCTACAGTCCAATGCGGGCTGTACGTGTATTCAACCAATGCAGTAGCCCAATCGCCTTTGTCCTGCTTGGTCTGCATTGCTTGTAATTCAAGGTGGATATTGTTCTTTGGTGTTACTTTATAATTTAATTCCAACACCTCAATATCCGCGAAGACGAGTCCTTTAAAGTCCGCTGAAACAGGAGTAGCTGTTGTATTAAATTCTAAATAGTAATAAGTAGCGGCCATCGACCACTTCTTGTTGAGTTTGCGTTTGAATTCAACGTTCAAATCACGCACGTACTTTTCATTTCCGAACCCTAGCGTATTTCTTCTATATCCATAGATAAGACCTTCAGCGCCCTCAAGATTTGTTTTATCCAAGCTATTAGCAGCTGAGAAATTGACACTAATTTGTGTACCGTATGTTCCGCCCAATTTGCTTCCTTTTTTCAAAGTATAAAATACTTCCGCAGAGTAACTAGACTCTCCTGCAACGGGAGTTGCATAAGGGTAAAGCGTTGCTGCGAGATTATAGGTATGTTGTTTAGTGATTGCAGGATTGAAATTGATAGGCACATCAAAAAGCGTAAGATCTCTATTGGAGCGGAAGCTCATATTATCTACGTTTTTAGCGGCGACATTGATCCCAAAACCTTTTTTGCTGTATGTCGCATTCAAGAAAATAGCTTCCCCTTTCTGATATATTTCACCATTATCCTTTGAAGGGTCATTTGCCTTTTGAGCGTATTCCCCGAAGAATGTTAGTGGACCGCAGATGATGTTGATTCTACCTGCTGCGACGCCTACGTTTTGTGGATATGCAAGAAGCAATGTATCCTTTTCCAGAATTCCACCTTCTTCGAATTTACTTACGAAGCTTCCGCCAACAATCACTTTCAACTTTGCATCAGCAAAGTTTGATGCAGCAGTATCGCTAGTGATTTTCTTTACCGAACCAAAGAGTTCATTCAAGTGAATCTCTCCATCAGCTCCTCGGATAAGAGATTCGCTATTGATTAATCTAGAATCAAATGCCAAGCGCTGATGACCGTAGATCGCCTTCATTTTCACACCTTCAATTGGTGAGTAAACTACACGCGCACCATCGATTGCATTATCGATACCGAGGTTAGGCTCCCAATAAGTTCTAAGTGCAAGTCCGCTTCCGAATTGCTCATAGAAATTACCTACTGTAATATCTAGTCCGTCATTATTGTATTGCGCGTAGCGGTAGCCGATGCCGGTCCCTTGATATCGTGCACCAACAGAGTAACCTTGAATAGCATTGAGATAAGATTCGAAGCGCATACCTGCGGTGAATTTTCCGTAGGTATATGTGAAGTTACCAAATGCATTAAGAGCTGTTTTCGCGGGCGGAACTGTGGCACCAATCAGGCTATCCTCATTGTATTGCTGCCATAGCATTTGAAAATTACCGTGCAGTTGTCCTTGAGTTGGCGTGCTGGGTGTTTCTTGGGCAAATAGCGACGAAGAAGAGATGAATAGTAGGATAATCCATCCAATGGAATGCAAATGAGATTTCATGAATCCTTGTAACAGGTATTGGTAAAAAGTTTGTGGGAGCCAAAATAGCAATAAAAAGCCCCCCGATTTGACGGGGGGCTATATGATTCCTAAATAAAATTCTTTTAAGATTTAATTTTTAAAAGCTCCTTATAAAGCTCTTCTTCATCACCTTCAGCATAATTGTTATGCTGCCACACGATATTTCCTTTTCCATCTACTAGGAAAGTGTGAGGAACATTGTTAACTCCCATCGCTTGAGCAAATTGTTTGTTTGCATCGAGGAGGATTTGATAATCCCAAGAAACACTATTGATATAAGGTGCTACGCGACTAACGCTGCGTTGATCATCGATTGAAACAGCGATAATTTTCACACCTGTTTCTTTTTGCCAATCTGCGTATAGTTCTGCGTAGTTGTTAAGTTCCTTTTTACAAGGGCTACACCATGTTGCCCAGAAAGAAATGATAATTGGTTTCCCATCATTACTTAGCTGTCCGGTATCGATTGTATTCCCTTCGAGATCCTTTAGTTGGGTACTTGGAAGTTTTGCTACTTGAGCAGAAATGCTAGCGATGCTAAAGAATAAAATGGCGATGGCCAGAAATTTTTTCATGATGTTTTCTTTTGGTGTACGAATTTAATGAAGAGCTTATAACAACCATTATACCAAGAGCACAGTATTATTGAATTCTTGATTTCTTAAAAGCAAAAACTCCGGACAAGCCGGAGTTTTTGATATTTTTTCTAGAGAAAAATTACTTAGCAACAGTCACACGAAGAGTGCTAACTGAACCATTTGAAGTAACATTCAACATGTAAACACCAGCGCTAAGATTGCTGAAGTCGATTTGTTGTGTGTAGTTACCTGCAGCAACGTTTCCTTTGTTGATTGACATTACTTTCTCACCAACTAGGTTGATTACGTCGAAAGTAACATTAGCGCTTTCCTTGATAGAATAAGCAACAGTTGTCAAATCAGAAGTTGGGTTTGGATAAGCATTGATAGCAAGAAGGTTTGTAACTTCTTCAACACCTACTACTGTATTTACGTTAGCTCCGCTTACTTCTTCAGAGAAAGAATAAGAACCATCATAGTAGTAGATATATTCACCTTGAGCTCCAGCGTCATCAACTGAATAAACGTACATGTAACCATTACCTGCAGTACCCTGCCATAGGTCACCACCGTTCATACCATCACCATAAGAGTCTTCAGCAACTACAGAGTAGCAACCAGTTGATGGAAGGAAGATGTTTTCTGTCTTGTAAGAACCGTCAGCCTGGTTAGCATAGCTAGGGCTTGAAGCTACTACAGTTCCGTTTTCGTTACGGATTTCCCATGAAGTTTCTTCAGGCCAGTTGTCAAAGTGAAGGTTCATTCTGATGTGAGTCGTAGAAGCAGTTGCAAGAGAAATGTTCGCATCGATAGTGTTGTTTGTAGTCACACCGTCGTTGTTAGTTGTAATAGTGATAGCAACATCACCAGTTACAGCAGCAGAACCCAATACAACGTTTTCTGATTCGAATTGGTTCAAAGAACCAGACCACTCATAAGAGATAGCTGGAGTTACACCTGATACAGTGATAGTAGCAGAAGTAAGAGTTGTTGAACCAAGGTTACCAAGTTCAACAGCAATTTCAGCTTGATCACAAGTAACGTTGTCACCAGTGTAAGCGATAGCTGAAGCATCAACTTCTGCAACAGTCTGACATTCCATATCTTGGATGAACTGGTAGTGAGCTGCAGCAGAAAGAGTACCTGTTTCAGTTACGATACCTGTTGGACAGATAGTGAAAACTGTTGGGAAATAAGTGATCTCATAAAGGTTTGCAATTGACGCATTGTCGATGATTGCATAGTTAGTACCTGCTGTCCAGTCACCTTGAGTGAAAGTAGCGTAAGTATTACCTGTTGAAGAACCTTGGATTTGAGCTAGAGAATTTGTAGACTCTCCCTCAACGAAGATAACGATAACGTCACCACCGTTTGCAACACCGTGTTCTTCGTGAAGAGTTTCAAGAGCACCGCTTGTGTGGTAGCTCCAACATGGACCACACCATGCAGCAGAAACGTCCATTACTACAGTGTAACCTTGTTGTAGGTATTCATAAAGATTGTGAGTAGTACCATTGATATCCGTAGCTGTGAAGTTTGGAGCTAAGGAACCACTTGGCAACTGTGCGCTTGCAGTAGCAAATGTGAAAGCTGCACTAATCGCGAGTAAAATTCTCTTCATTTGATTAAAAGGTTTGTGTTATTTTTCTTTTTGGAGATGCTAAGATAGAATTTCCTTTTGATGAAATTCACAATAAAATTACTCAAAATAGTAAACCTAACATTAGCTTTTCCATAATCCCTCATTTTCAGCCTCTAAATTGGGAGGGTTAAAAGGCTTGAGAAGGTATGATTTTTCGTATTTTTGGAAATAATAAAGAAATCTCGATGAAAAAAATTCTACTTTTTGCTTCTATCGCACTTTTTAGTGCAACATCTTACGGTCAAAGCCTAGGCATTATTGAGCCAGTAAGCACAGTTGCTGGAACCTTAGCAGAAATGAGTCCTGGAGAGGAATTAGTTGCTGCTTGGAACGTTCAAAACATATCAGCGAATTTTATCGAAGTACGTGCTAGCCGAAATGTTATCAGCGCTGTACAAGGAAGTGCAAACTATTTCTGTTGGGGTGTTTGTTTTGGCGAAGAAACCAACGTTTCTCCTACTTCAGTAAACCAAGACATGAATCCAGGGGATATAAACACCACTTTCTACGCACACTACATCTCGAACGAGAATCCAGGGATTACAGACATTGAGTATTGCTTCTTTAACGCAGCTAACTCGGCTGACAGAACTTGCCAAACCGTTCGTTTCTGTGTTGACGCTGAGTGTTTAGTAAGCGTTGCCGAGCCGATTGCAGAATTTGAAATCAGTGATTTGTCTCCAAATCCACTAAAGGGCCTAGGTTCTATTAAGTATAGTTTCGCAAATGCACCTGCTAACGATACCAAGCTTGTTATTTATAACATGGTAGGTAAAATCGTTAAAGAGACAGCAATCACTGCGAAAGACGGAATCTTGTTCGTTAATGGTGAAGATTTTGAGAGTGGTATTTACTTATACTCAGTTATTTCAAACGGCCGTACACTTTCTACAAAGCGTATGGTTGTAGCGAAGTAATTCACAGAACGCAACAAAATTGAAGTGTGGTAATAGAATGGAATCAACTCCATTTTATTACCACATTTTCTTTTCGTGACGAACCATTTGTCGGTGTATTTTAGCCGCTCATTTAAAAAACTGTATGGATCACATTCGCAAAGGAGAAGCCTTAGACTATCACGAACAAGGCAGAAGAGGAAAGCTGGAGATTGTTCCAACGAAACCCCATAGCTCACAAAGAGATCTCGCATTGGCCTACTCGCCTGGAGTAGCAGAGCCCGTGCTTGCCATCGCCGCTAATCCGGACGATGTATATAAGTACACTGCCAAAGGAAATATGGTAGCAGTAATATCTAACGGAACTGCTATTCTTGGATTGGGAAACCTTGGTCCTGAGGCTAGCAAGCCTGTGATGGAGGGAAAGTGTATGCTCTTTAAAATTTTCGCTGATATCGACAGTATCGATATCGAAGTGAAGGCGACTGATGTTGAAGAGTTTGTAAACACCGTAAAGAACATCGCCCCATCATTCGGGGGAATCAACCTTGAAGACATTAAGGCTCCTGAAGCTTTCGAGATTGAAGAGCGTCTAAAGGCAGAGCTAGATATTCCTATCATGCACGACGATCAGCATGGTACAGCAATTATCTCGAGTGCTGCGCTTCTGAATGCTTTGGAGATTGCAGAAAAGAATATCGGTGATGTGAAAATTGTAGTGAGCGGTGCTGGAGCAGCAGCGCTTTCTTGCATTTCACTTATGATTCAACTAGGAGCCAATAAAGACAATATTTTTGTTTTTGACAGCAAAGGTCTCATGACCGAAGAGCGTCAGGATCTAGACCATCGCAAAAGAAAATTCGCCACAAAGGCCACATACGCTGATTTAGCGGAGGCTTTGAAAGGCTCTGATGTTTTTCTTGGACTTTCTCAAGGAAATATCATGACCTCAGATATGGTAAAATCAATGGCTGGGAATCCAATAGTATTTGCAATGGCAAATCCAGACCCAGAGATTGAATATCAAGTAGCTATCGACACTCGTCAGGATATCATTATGGCTACTGGACGTAGTGATCATCCCAACCAAGTGAACAACGTTCTTGGATTCCCATTCATATTTAGAGGAGCATTGGACGTAAGAGCTACTTGCATCAATGACGAAATGAAATTGGCTGCTGTTCGCGCCATTGCTGACCTTGCGAAGGAAACAGTGCCAGAGGAAGTGACAGAAGCATATAATCTTCAGCACTTGAGTTTTGGGCCAGACTATATTATTCCCAAGCCGCTCGACCCACGCTTAATTTCAGTAGTATCCATGGCTGTGGCGCAGGCTGCTATCGAGAGCGGTGTTGCGAAACAACCTATCAAAGACTGGTCACGCTACAAAACAGAACTTGAAAATCGCATGGGTCGCGACAATGTATTAAGTCGTGGTATTGCGGAAAGAGCTAGAAAGTCTCCAAAGCGAGTTGTATTCGCTGAAGGTGACAACATTAAAGTATTGAAAGCTGCCCAATTGGCCAAAGACGAAGGCATCGCCTTCCCTATCTTATTGGGTCCAGAGGATCGTATTCATCAATTGATTGATGAGCTAGAATTGGATTTGAAAGACGCTGTTATCATGGATCCTCGCATTGACAAATACAAAGAAATGCGAGAGAATTATGGGCAGTGTTTTTTTGAAAGGAGAATGCGCAAAGGCATGACCTTACTCGAGGCAAGCCGAATGATGCGCGAGCGCAATTATTTTGCAGCTATGATGGTAGCAACTGGTGCTGCTGATGCCGTAATCTCTGGTATGACAAGAAACTACGGTCGTGTGATTCGTCCGGCATTGCAGTGTTTGGGTACAGAAAAGCACGTGAAGAAAGTATGTGGAATGTACATCGTTCAAACCAAGCAAGGACCATTGTTCCTTGCAGACACGACGGTGAATGTGAATCCAACTGCTGAAGACTTAGTAGAAATCACATTGCGTGTAGCGGAATCTATTGGTAAAATGAAGATTACTCCGCGCATTGCTTTGTTGAGTTACAGCAATTTTGGTTCTTCCGAAGGAGAGGATGCAGCCAAAGTATCAAAAGCAGTGTCTATACTCCACCGTGATCATCCTAATTTGATAGTTGATGGAGAGGTACAAGCAAATTTTGCCTTGAATGGCGAAATGCTGGCAGAAAACTTCCCATTCTCTCGATTGAAGGATATGAAGGTGAATACCTTGATTTTCCCTAACCTCGCATCGGGGAACATATCCTATAAGCTGTTGCAAGAAATTGCGGGCTTAGAAGTAACAGGGCCAGTGTTGTTAGGGATGAAGAAAAGCTACCACATTTTACAAATGGGCTGTTCAGTGCGCGAAATCATCAACATGGTGCGTATCGCTGTAGTAGATGCCCAATTGAAGAAAGAACATTAATACCCTATGATTCATTACGTTAAAGGAAAATTGATCGAAAAAAGTCCTGTTCATGCAATCATTGATAGCGGCGGGATTGCTTATTTTTTAAATATCAGTTTAAACACATTCAGCAAGATTCCAGATCATCCTGACTGTACGCTTTACGCTCATTTTCATGTAAATGGAAATGATTTTTCCTTTGTCCTTTATGGTTTTCACGATGAAGTGGAACGTGATATTTTCAGAAAACTAATCAGTGTCAGCGGAGTAGGACCAAATACTGCGCGCATGATCTTAAGTGGGATGACCGTCGATGAGATCCGTCATGTAATTGCTACAAAGGATGTTGGTAGTTTAAAGAGAATTAAAGGAATCGGTGAAAAGACCGCCGAGCGGATGATTGTAGATTTGCACGATAAAATTTACAAGGCTGGAGAAGCCACTTTAGAAAAAATTACTGTTGCACACAATACAACGAAGATGGAGGCGTTAGCGGCGCTGTCCTCGTTGGGACTAGACAAAACCAAAACCGAAAAACTGCTAGACAGATTACTACAGGGCCAAAAAGACCTCTCCCTGGAAGAGTTGATCAAGCAGGTTTTGAAACAACTTTAGAAATACGTGAAGAATAACTGGAATTCCGTTGCTGCCCGGATCAGTTTCTTTGTTGCCCTGTCGATGTTAGTTTGGCTCTCCTGGGCCTCATCTTCAGTTTACAAAAGTGGGATTCAGTATACCGCTCGACCGGCTATTGCTGATACCACACAGAAACCTATATGGCCAAATGAAGACAATCCTAATCCGTCCGAAGGAGGAAATGGGATTGAAGTTCCGTTGCCAGATAATATCGAGTATTCCATAGAATACAATCCTGAAACTGGAGAGTATGAAGTAGTCCAAAAAATTGGTGATAATATCGATTTCCGTCCTCGGACTACTATGTCTTTGGATGAATACCTAGAATTTAATCTTGAAAATAACATCTCTGAGTTCTGGCTTCAGCAGCAGCAAACTGATGCCGAAAAGAGTAAAGAATTTGCCCCATTCATCAAAGTCGGAGGTCAAGGCTTTGAGAATTTATTTGGTTCAAATGAAATTGAAATCAGACCCCAAGGTTCGGCAGAATTAACCTTTGGAGTCAATATTTCAAAAACAGACAACCCTCGAATTCCCGAGCGTCAGCGCAGAATTACCACTTTTGATTTTGATCAAAAAATCCAATTAAACGTAGTTGGAAACATTGGAACGAAGTTGAAATTGATGGTGAACTACAACACCGAAAGTACCTTCGAATTTGAAAACCAAATGAAGTTGGAGTACACTGGTGATGAAGACCAAATAGTACGCAAGATAGAATTAGGAAACGTGAGCTTACCGCTCAAGGGGTCTTTGATTCAAGGTAGCTCTGGACTTTTTGGAGGTAAGATTGAAACGCAATGGGGTAAGTTAAAAAACACCACTGTTTTCTCTCAACAAAAAAGTGAGCGCAGAAACATCACCGTTCAAGGCGGTGCTCAAACGCAGAACTTCTCGATTACTGGTGATAACTACGAGGCCAACAGACACTATTTCCTATCGAGTTATTGGAGAGAAACCTACGATCAATCTCTCGCTTCATTGCCTGTAGTTAATAGCGGAGCCAACATTACCCGTATTGAAGTTTGGGTGGTCAATCAGCAGGCCAACACACAAGACGTGCGAAACGTCATAGCGTTCTCCGACCTTGGTGAAAGAGGGTCATACATGTCAAGTGATTACGACATCGGACCGTTGTTTGATCCCCAAGAAGTACCTAACCCTGATAACGACAACAACAGACTCTACGAGATCATGATGGGCAATCAGGATGTTCTGAACTTCACGAACGCCAATCAAGCCATTACAAATTCTGTTGCAAATATTAGACAGGGTGTACACTATGAAAGAATTGGTAATGCAAGAAAGCTTACCACCTCTGAATACACCTTCAACACAAGACTTGGTTTCATCTCACTTCGTCAAGCATTGAATAATGCGGAAGTACTTGCTGTTGCCTATGAATACACATTGAACGGCCAAACCTATCAAGTAGGTACATTGTCTCAGGATGGTATCGCTGCGCCACAAGCGTTGGTATTGAAGATGTTGAAGAGCTCCATTACAGCAGTTCGTTTGACAGATGGTGCCCCTGCCCCACTTTGGCAAAACATGATGAAAAACGTCTATAACTTAGGCGCGTTTGGTGTTTCTCCTGAGAACTTTAGACTTGATGTATTCTATAATAACCCGAGCACAGGTATTGACCAAAACTTTATTGCCCGCGCTCCACTTGACGGGCAGCTTTTAATACAAGTTTTAAATCTCGATAGGATTGATGCCCAGCAGATGTCTGGGGCCGATGGATTTTTTGACTTCATTCCAAACGCAGCCACAGCAGGCGGTTTGGTGGATGCCCAATCCGGCAGGATCTTCTTCCCCGTTGTTGAACCATTTGGTCAACACTTGTCGGGTAAAATTATAGAAGGCTTGGGCAACACACCTGAAGCTCAGCAGTTGATTTCTCAAATCGTTTATCAGCCACTCTACGACTCTACAAAGACAGCAGCAACTGTGCAGTTTCCGAATTTGAACCGCTTTAAAATAAAAGGACAATATCAAAGCGCATCGGGATCAGAGATTTCATTGAACTCATTGAATATTCCACAAGGATCTGTAAATGTCACCGCAGGCGGAATTCAGTTGTCAGAGGGTGTAGATTACACCGTCGACTACAACTTAGGTCGAGTAAGAATCTTGAATGAAGGCGTTTTATCCAGTGGACAACCAATCAACATTTCTGTGGAGAGTAACTCACTCTTCAATATGCAGTTCAAGACATTATTGGCGAGTAGATTTGATTACACCTTCAATGAAAACTTTGCAGTGGGTGCGACTATTTTGAATTTGCGAGAGCGCCCCATTACGCAGAAAGTGAATGCTGGTGATGAGCCCGTAAATAATACCATTGTAGGAATGGATTTCAACTTCCAAAAAGAAGCACCATTCTTAACGCAATTGGTGGATCGCATTCCATTGATTGATACTAAAGAAAAATCGACAATTACATTTAATGGGGAGGCAGCAAAACTTTTCCCAGGACACTCGAGAGCGATTTCTAGAGTTGGTAATGCATATGTTGATGACTTTGAAGGCAGCCAAAGCGTCATCGACTTGCGTTCATTGAATCAGTGGTTTCTTGCGAGTACACCAAAGCTACAAAGCACTCCTGGCGGGCTTTTCCCAGAGGGAGCCTTTGAGGATAGTTTGATTTATGGTTATAATCGTGCGAAGCTGAGTTGGTATGTGATTGATCCATTATTCTTCCGAATTAGTTCTATAACACCTTCGAATATTGCGAATGACGCCGATCTTCAGAGTGATCATAGAATGCGTGAAGTATTGGAGAGCGAGGTATTCCCCAACAGAGAATTGCCTCCTGGCACCCCTCCCAACATTTCAACTCTTGACTTGACTTATTATCCATCAGAAAGAGGACCGTACAACTACGAGCATCCAAATGGGACGAGCGTTTCAGAAGGTTTGACTCAAGACGGTAGGCTTGCTGCTCCTGAAACCAGATGGGGAGGTATTCAAAGAAGTTTGACCACCACAGATTTTGAAACAAGTAACATTGAATTCATTCAATTCTGGTTGATGGATCCATTCAATGCGGATTCGCCAAATTTATCGGGTGGAGATCTATATTTTAACCTTGGTAACGTATCGGAAGACGTATTGAATGACTCACAATTGAGTTTTGAGAATGGCTATCCAAATGATAATAATGCCCTGCCGACTCTTCAAAGTACTTGGGGTCTTTACCCAGACCCGGCGACATTCAACGTTGTAAATGCCTTTGACAACTCTACCGGAAACTATTCACAACAAGATATTGGTGTTGATGGTTTGAATAGCCAGAGCGAACAAAGTTATTTTGGCTCATGGTTGAGTGAGATTCAAGGTAGCTTGAATGCTGATGCGTATACTCGATATGCACAAGATCCATCAGCAGATAATTTCCAATACTTCAGAAGCTCTGCAGCAGATGCCGCTTCATTAAATACATTGGAACGTTATAAGAATTTTAACGGTTATGAAGGAAACGCTGACACATCAACACCTGATGGGTATCCGATTACAGCTACTACTATTCCAAACACAGAAGACATCAACCAAGATATTACGCTCAATACCATTGAAAGTTATTTTCAATATAAGGTGAGTCTGCGACCTGGAGATTTGGGTGAACAAAACATCGGTAGCAACTACATCACAGATAGTTTTGTTACTACTAAGACGACAGCTAACGGCGAAGAAAGACAGATTCGTTGGTATCAGTTTAAAATTCCGATTCGCGATTGGGAAAGCCGCTACGGAAGTATTCCAGACTTCCGTTCGATTCGTTACATGAGAATGTTCATGAAAGGATTCAACGAGGAAATCACCTTGCGATTTGCACGTTTAGAATTGGTGCGTGGTGAGTGGAGAAAGTACTATGATAATTTAGCTACTCAGCAAGAATTAGAACCCAATGATGATCCAGAAACCATCTTCAATATTGCAGCAGTAAACATTGAAGAAAATGGTAATAGAGAGCCTGTTCCTTATGTTGTTCCTCCTGGAATTATTCGCGAGCAAGACGTAGCAAGTGCAAACTTGAGAAATATGAACGAGCAGTCATTATCATTTGAAGTGTGTAATCTTCAAGATGGTAATGCGCGTGCAGCATATAGAAACGTAAACTTCGACATGCGTCAGTACAAGCGTTTAAGAATGTTTGCTCACGCTGAAGGTTTGACTGGTCCTGATGATTTGAAAGATAAAGATTTGACAGTTTTCGTTCGTTTGGGATCTGATTTCGATCAGAACTATTACGAATATGAATTGCCTATGACAGTGACTCCTTGGTACACAAATGATGATGACGAAGTGTGGCCAGAGGAGAACAATTTTGACATTCAATTAGAAGATTTACAACAGTTGAAAATTGAACGAGGTTCTACTTCATCACTGTTGACCGAGTACAGCAAGATGATTGGTAGCGCTCGCGTTTCTGTAAAAGGTAATCCTAACCTTGCGAATGTTACCGTCTTAATGATTGGTGTTCGAAATCCGAACAAGCGAGACAACAAGTTTAGTTCTACAGATGATGGTCGAGCGAAGTGCGGTATCATTTGGGTTAATGAATTACGACTTTCAGAATTCAACGAGAAAGGAGGATGGGCGGCTATTGCACGATTAAATGCAAACCTTGCAGACTTTGCAACCGTTGCCGTTGCTGGTAACATCAGCACGCCTGGCTGGGGAACAGTTGAGCAAAGAGTGCAAGAGCGTCAACAAGAAACTAAGCTAGGATTTGATGCGAACTCTACCGTACAGATGGGTAAGTTCTTCCCAGAAAATTGGGGTGTTCAATTACCTATGTATCTCGGATATTCTGAGACCGTGCAGACGCCGAAATACAGTCCACTTCAGCCCGACGTAGTGCTAGCCGATTTACCAAACGTAGATCGAAGATTAAAAACAAAATCACAGACATATACCAAGCGGCGAAGCATCAACTTTAATGAAGTTAGAATTACACCAAAGAAAGAAGAAGGTGCCCCGAAACCAGAAGAAGGCAAAGACCCTGGAATGGACCCTGGTTCCAAATCCCCTGCGCCGACAGGTGGTTCGGCTAAACCAGATAAAGATCATTTCTATGACATTAAAAACTTCTCTGTTTCTTATTCTTACAATGAGCTTTACTTCAGAGACATTAATACTGACTGGCGTTTAAATAAACAATATCGTGGAGCATTTGACTATGCCTTTACCAATAAGCCAAAAGAGATTAAGCCATTCGCTCAAATTCCAGGAATTAAGACCTCGCCATATTTGAAGTGGATTAAAGAGTTTAATTTCTATCCGGGAATCAAATCTCTTGGTTTCCATACCGAGATGAACCGTTCCTATGAAACTAGCCGCATTAGAAATAACACAGCCGAGTTAACAGGAGTCTTCAGTGATATGTTAATCACTACTCAGGTTCAAAAGACATGGAATTGGAATCGCACTTATGATTTCAAATACGATTTAACGAAGAGTATTAAGTTAGATTATTCAGCAAGCAATACCGCCTTAGTTGGTGAGCCTCGCGGTGTAATAGATCGAAACAATGTAGACTGGTATAACGCTTATCGCGACACTGTGTTAACTAACATTCAAAATCTAGGGCAAACAACGATGTTCAACCACAATGTTGGCGCATCATACAAATTACCGTTTGATAAATTCCCGTTGATTGATTTCATGAGTGCAGATGCTCGTTATGCAGGAACATTCCGCTGGGATCGTGCTCCATTTACACAAGATTCATTGGGTAATACTATTCAAAACAGCCGTCAGGTGCAGTTGAATGCACAAGCGAATTTTGAGACGTTATATAACAAATCGAAGAAATTAAAAGAGATCAATCAAGGTAAAAAACCAAAGGATAGTAAGTCGAAAACTAAAACAGACAACACGAAGAAAGATGGCTTTGGTAATGACCCTGAATCTAAAGACAAGGACAAAGACAAAGAAGACAAACTTAGCGTTGGAGATGCGACACTCCGTTTCTTAATGATGCTCCGAAGCGTTAGCGGTACATACACACGAAATGAAGGGATTCTCTTACCAGGATATAATCGCAAAACAAAGATTGTTGGATTTGACGAATCATTTGAGGGGCCAGGAATTGACTTCTTAGTAGGTGGTCAAGGAACAGATATTTGGGGCAATCCAAATGGTGGAAATTTTGCAACGGAAGCAGCGGATAATGAATGGTTGGTGCAAGCTCCATTCTTGAACAACCAATATTCCCAAACTTATTCTGAGACTTGGAACTACAAGGTAAACTTAGAGCCTATCCGCTATTTGAAAATCGAGATTACAGGAAACAGAACAGAAGGTCGCAATGAAAATGCATTCTTCCGTTTTGATGAAACACTTCAAGAATATGCTTTCCAATCACCGATGGAAACAGGTAATTTCAGTGCTTCTATTAATACATGGGCAACAGCATTTGTGAGAGATCAGCCAGACAATGGATGGACCTCCTCAACATTTGAAACCTTCCTTCAAAATAGATTAGAAGCATCTAGTCTGTGGAATGATGCTACTTATGGCGAGAGCACAGCGAATCCAAATGGATATTATAACGGATGGGGATCAACCAATGCATCTGTTGTTATTCCTGCTTTCATTGCAGCATATAGTGGTAAAGAAGTGGGAGAAGTTGCACTTGATCCTTTCCAAACAAGAGCACAACCGAACTGGAGAGTTACTTATGATGGATTGACAAAAATTGCTGCCGTGAAGAAATACTTCAAGCAATTCAATATCACCCACCAGTACAAGTCGACTATGACAACAAGTTATGTACGCAACTTGAATTACTTGGACAATGGAGCTGGTTTGCCTTCTGCCGTTGACGCAAGTGAACAAGCGAACTACATTTCAAGAAATCAGATCAGCACAGTAACTATCTCAGAACAATTGTCTCCTTTGATTGGATTCGACATGACCATTAAAACAACGAAGAGCAATGATCCTCAGGTAAAAGTAGAATTGAAGCGCGACCGCACCATTGCACTTGGCTTGAGCAACCTTCAGATTACAGAGACAAAGAGCAACAGCTTGGTGTTAGGAGTTGGTTATAAATTGACAGAAGTAAGAAACCTATTTGGTAGAAAGAGTGCGAAGAAGCTTCCTTTCAAGACTCCTTCAAAAACAAACATCAACTTACGTGCAGACTTGACTATTCGTGACAACACCACATTGATCAGAAAAATCGAAGAGCGTCAAAATCAGCCTACGGCTGGTCAGCGTCTGTTCAGCATAAAATCAAGTATTGATTATGTTGTAAATGATAAATTGAATATCCGTTTCTTCTATGATCATCAATTGAACAAGCCGAAGATTTCGACATCCTTCCCGACATCGAATATCAACGCCGGAATAGCATTGCGATTCACATTGAATAGCTAAAATAAAAAGGCCCCGAGTGGGGCCTTTTTTATTTTCAATGATTCTACTTCTCGATTTTCCATTCCATCTTCTTCGCTTTTTCAACCCAAGGTTTCCATTGCTCAGTAGTAACACGATCTAATCTTTTTTGGATCGTTGTGTACTTTCTCATCGCCGCATTTTTTGCAAGTAAAAAATTAGCACTTGTTTCTTCTACCGCTGTTCCAACATATCCGGACAGCATATAAATGTCAGACATCAGATATTTAGAATCATCTCTGATTCCTCTCTCCCCTTCCGGCGCATAGATCATATTCTCTATCGATTGCAAATTGGTGAGCATAGAATCAGCCTCTGCAATAAGTGATTTTTTCAAGGTATCTTCTACAAATGTCCATGCCGTCTTTGCGATCTCAATAGACTTTCTTTTTGCACGAATATCTTCGAGTAATTGGTTTGTTGATTTTATCACTTCAACAAGTTCAGCATTTTGCTTTTTCGCACTTTCATACTTTGTAGGATCAAATGCAAAACGTGGGTCATACATCATTTTTACCTCAGAAGAATCCTTTTCTGTTCCCCATGTAAAGACCACCTTGAAGGTTCCAGGCATCACCTCAAAGCCTCCACCGGGAGGTGATTTTTTTTCTTCTCGTTTATAACGAGAGGGCCAATCAATACCATTCGAGTCAAAGCCCCAGCGAACTTGATTAAACCCAGAATCAGGTTCATGCATAAACCAACGCACCGTGTCTCCTTTCGAGTTGAGGATACTCACTTTCACCTCTGGTTTTTCTTTTGATTTCTCCTTGGGCAATTGAATATAATAATTCAAGCTTGCCGAGGTTGGTTTGTCAGCTCCCTCATACCCCGCATCAGCAGGGAAACGCTGCCCTCTTGGTCTTTCTTTGAACACTTGAAAAGCATCAGGACTATCCACTGCTATGAGCTTTTTGCTGCTCCAGTCCTTTTGGTTCATTGCAAGATCCCTCAACGGGCGCAAATCATCTATAACATAGGCTGCACGACCAAACGTTCCGATGATTAAATCACCTTCACGGGGATGTATCTTCAAATCTTGTGTTGCTACACTTGGATAGTTCTTTGCCCATTTAGTCCATGTCTTCCCATAGTCAATACTCACGTACAATCCATGCTCTGTTCCAAGGAATAGAAGTCCAGCCACAACAGGATCTTGCACCACACTCAAGCAGTGACCTTGTACAGATTTTTCATTGACAAGATTTTTCCAAGTCTTTCCAAAATCAGTGGTGTGGAATAAGTATGGCTTCCAATCATTTTGACGATAATTATTTACCACGACAAAAGCCTCTCCTTCGGATCTATTTCCAGCTACAATAGAAGGTATCCAACCATTCTTTGGAAATCCTGAAATGGAGGCTGAAAGATTCGTCCACGATTTGCCATGGTCTTTTGTCAGCTGAACATTTCCATCATCAGTTCCCACCCAAATGACTTGATTATTCACCTCACTTGGAGTGATGGATAGAATGGTGCAATAGTTTTCTGCACTTGTTGCATCAATCGTCAATCCTCCGCTTTCACTTCCTTTCTGACGTGTTGCATCATTCGTTGTCAAGTCAGCTGAGATCTTTTCCCAAGACATTCCATTGTCTTTCGAGTAATGTAAAAACTGAGAGCCGTAATAGAGTCCTTTTTTATTTACTGCAATGCCCGAGTTCCAATTAAAGCGAAGCTTAATTGAATCCTCCGCCACTGGTTTAATGAAAGTGCTATAACCTGTTTCGCTATCGATATAATAGAGTTCACCACCTTGGTACATGGCATATAAGTATCGCGAATTCTCGGGGTTGGGCACCACATCGAATCCATCTCCAAAAAGTACTTCTTTCCAATCCGCATCAACAATTCCATCCTCATGCCATGTATAACCAACGCCTTTCCATGAACCATTATCTTGCATACCGCCATAAACGTGATATGGAATATCCATGTCATAGTGGATATGATAGAATTGACCAAGTGGTAGATTGTTTACGAATCTCCAATTGCGTCCACCATCATGGGATATATTCATTCCACCATCATTTCCTTCGAGCATAAATTTTGAGTTGCTTTTGCTCCACCAAAATGCGTGATGATCCGGGTGGACTCCCCAGTAGGGAAGTAATGTTGACCAATTTTTTCCACCATCAATACTCTCTGTAACGGTACTATGGAGATAGATTAAATGATTCTCGTTTGAAGGATCGACATAAAATTCATGATAATAGAATGGACGATCGTCTACTCCTTCTGTGGTCACAAGACTCCAATTAAAACCTCCATCCGTCGATTTGTACAACCCGGTTTTAGCACATTCAATCATTGCATAAACAATCTGTGGATTGCTTGGTGCAATTGCAATTCCTATGCGACCGAGCGGTCCTTCGGGCAAACCTTCTTTTTCACCTAAGAGTTTCCATGTCTTTCCGCTATCTGTTGTTCTGTAAAGACCACTCCCTTTTCCTCCGCTTTTAAAGAACCAAGGTTGACGTTGGTATTGCCACATCGCAGCGAAGAGCTTGTTTGGATTAGATGGATCCATGACCAAATCAGCGCATCCAACTGAGTCATTTACAAAAAGACTTTTCGTCCAAGTATCACCGCCATCGGACGTTTTATAGACGCCTCGATCGGGAGTAGGCCCCCAAGGAGAGCCGCCGGCTCCGGCGAATACTACGTTACTATTTTTATTATCTACACAAATGCGATGTATGATGCGTGTTTGATCAAGTCCTTTGAGTGTCCAAGATTTTCCACCATCCAAGCTTTTGTAAATTCCTTTTCCGCTCGTCTGAGAGTTTCTTGGATTTCCCTCTCCTGTTCCTACCCAGATGACATCACTGGTTTGTGGGTCTATTTTTACAGCTCCTATTCCAATTACTGCTTCTTCATCGAAGATAGGCTCCCATGTAAGTCCGCCGCTATAGCTTTTCCATAATCCACCACTCGCAGCACCAGCCAGAATATAGCCAGACGGAGTGTCTACCGCGTCAATTGAGGTGACACGGCCACTTGTAGTTGCTGGTCCGATAGAACGCACATTCATGTTTTCAAGAAGATGCGTCGGCAGATTAGACTGTGCTATGCTCCAGAGACTAGAACATGCAAATAGAAATAGACAAAGATTTTTTTTCATAAGCATTACTGAATAATCAAAGGTAAACTATTACTATAATCGATAGATTTGCATCATACGAAACAATGTAATCCTTACACTTGTGGTAATTATTAGTGCTAATCGGTAGTGAGCAAAACTCAATTAAATACTTTCAACAACGACTGGTATCAGCCGGGGAGCGCCTTAAAGCGTGTGCTTTGGTATGTGACCTCGCTCATTTTTTTTGAAAGTGGTTTTCCTTTGAATAGTTTTAAAGTATTGCTATTAAAGTTGTTCGGTGCTGCAATTGGCAATGGTGTAGTGATAAAACCACATGTGAAAATCAAGTATCCATGGAAACTTCAAGTGGGCGATTTTACTTGGATTGGAGAAAAAGTTTGGATAGACAATTTAGCAGAAGTCAAAATCGGGTCGCATTGTTGTTTATCTCAAGGAGCTTTTCTTCTTACTGGAAATCACAACTATAAAAAATCAAGTTTTGATTTGATCATCGGAAGTATCACATTGGAGGATGGTGCATGGGTCGGTGCGAAAAGTACTGTTTGCCCAGGAGTTATTATGCACTCACATTCATTGCTCACCGTTGGAAGTATTGCTACCAAGTCGCTCGAGGCTTATGGCATCTATTCGGGCAATCCCGCTACAAAGGTGAAGGAAAGAACAATCATTGCATGATGAAAAAAGTTAGCATTATTACCATTTGCTACAATAGTGCAGAGACTATCAGGGATACAATTGAGTCGGTTGTTTCACAAGACTATTCCAATATTGAATACATTATCATAGATGGCGCATCAAAAGACTCAACGATAGAAATCGTAAATGAATATCGTGATCGAATTTCTCTTGTTGTATCAGAAAAAGACAAGGGCATCTATGACGCTATGAATAAAGGTGTATTAGCCGCTACAGGCGATATCATTGGCATTCTGAACTCTGATGATGTTTATGCTGATCAAAATGTAGTTAGCGATATCGTTAAAGTATTTGACGGATCAAACGCAGATGGTGTATATGCAGATTTGCAATATGTAAAGCGCGACGCACTTAATGAAGTGACTCGCTATTGGAAATCTGGAGAGTACAAAGAAGGACTTTTCGCTCGTGGGTGGATGCCACCTCATCCCACTTTTTTTGTGCGTAAGGAAGTTTATCAGCAATACGGTGCATACTCTCTTGAACTTAGGAGTGCAGCCGATTATGAGTTCATGTTACGTGTGATTCATAAGAATAAGATAAATGTTGGATACTTGCCACGCGTGATTACCAATATGCGCGTTGGGGGTACGAGTAATGTGACATTGAAAAATAGATGGCGCGCGAATAGAGAAGACAAACGCGCGTGGGAGATGAATGGTCTCAAGCCGCGCTTCTATACCCTAGCGTTGAAGCCAATTTCCAAAATATTTCAATTTATAGGTAAAAAATAAAAGCCTCTTCAAATGAAGAGGCTTTTTAATATGATAGAGTTCTTTATTTCTTAGAACTTCGCTTTTGATCTTCTTACACCAGCTCTATTTTTCAAGTAGCTATACTTCGACTTGTAGAAATTACTTCTACCACGAATAACTTTACCTACTGTGAATTGTGCTGTAAGGTAACTGTCGTTGTTGGTTGAATCACCACGCTTTGAACGTTGGTTTTCATCATAGTATCTAAAGTCATTGACACTCACCTTTGGATCATCAGGAGCACTATTAGCATTGATGTCGTTCACTAGTGACTGATATGTTTGACTGTAGAACTCAAGTGCCAATGGATCTTCCGTATTCGGCAATGAGAAAGTCGTTGAGATATCGTCTAAGTAATCGGTGAATGTTGTTCTCCAGCTAAACTCCCATCCCACTCTCCATTGTTTATTGAAAGTGAAATAGAATCCAAGACCAGCAGGAACTGCCAGACCAAACGCCGAGTATTCTTGTTCTTGACCTTCTGTTTTCCAATCGCGGAGATCAAACCAGAAACCGTCGTACTGAAGTACTCCTTCCTTGTAGATCTGCCCTTGCGGGTTATGATAATAACCAGCCAGACCACCGAACACATACATTTTGAAGTCAGGGTTATAGTAACCACGATTTCCAACGTCGTTATCATACCAAACAGTCAATTCCGCACGCACACCTAATTCTATGATATTGTTGCGGAAATTCATATTACGACCGCGGCGTGAAGGATTGGTAGTTAGATTATCTCTGTCAGTAATTCGAATAAAATCTGTATTTGCAGCTACAGCAAGTCTTTTTGAAAACTTATAACGTCCATAGGCTCCTGCAGCATAGCGTGTAGAAAGCAAGTGCATATCCCACACAAAATCACGGCGGGTCAACTGCTTTCCACCAATATCTCCGAGGTAATTGGCTGCGCCAACCTTCATCCCATAATCCCAGCTGTATTGGGCTTGTGAGGTAATGCTTGCAAGCAAAGCGAGTATGAGTAGATATTTTTTCATTCGCAACGAGTTCTCTTTAAGGCTCTAAAACAATGCGCTAAGATAGATTTTCGCCTTCTTCTAACCAAATCTAATTTTACGATTGAAAAATTAATAGGTTTTCGCTTCTTTGCAAAAAAAATGGTTCGTGATGAAAAACAGCGTTTGTTCACTTTTTGGGATTGAATATCCCATCATTCAGGCAGGAATGATTTGGTGCAGTGGTTGGGAGCTGGCGTCTGCTGTCAGCAATGCTGGCGGGCTTGGTATATTGGGTGCTGGGTCCATGTACCCAGAGGTTTTGCGAGAGCAAATTTTGAAATGCCAAGCAGCTACTTCCAAGCCATTCGGAGTGAATCTACCGTTGCTTTATCCCGATATTGAAAAACACGTTCAGACCATTATTGAGTTGAATGTGCCAATTGTATTTACCTCAGCGGGAAATCCGAAAACATGGACTGAGACCTTCAAAAAAGCGGGGATTACTGTGGTGCACGTTGTTTCAAGTAGCAAGTTTGCAAAAAAATCAGAAGATGCAGGAGTAGACGCTGTCGTGGCGGAAGGGTTTGAAGCAGGCGGACATAATGGTCGCGAAGAGACCACTACCCTGTGCTTGATACCGGCAGTGCGCGATGCGGTATCAATCCCGGTCATTGCAGCGGGTGGGATTGGGTCTGGAAAAGCAATGCTTGCCGCGATGGTCTTAGGAGCAGATGGCGTACAAATCGGCTCACGTTTCGTTGCCACTCCAGAATCTAGTGCACATCAAGCGTTCAAAGAACGCGTGATTGATGCTAATGAAGGCGATACACTTCTCACTTTGAAAGAATTGACTCCTGTAAGACTTCTTCGCAATGAATTTTTCAATCAAGTTATGGAGGCCTACGCCCGCGATGCCAGCAACGAAGAATTAAACGAAATTTTGGGCCGTGGCAGGGCAAAAAAAGGAATGTATGAGGGGGATATGGTAAACGGAGAGCTGGAGATTGGTCAAGTATCATCCACCATCAAAGAAATCAAGCCTGCGGCGGATATCGTGAAAGAAATCATTCTTGAATACAGACAACTACTTCAGACTGAATCTCTAAATAGACTTCTAATTTAGTTGCACCATGCAACCTTTTAGTACTAAAGAACGTGAAATATAAAGAGGCACGTTCCGTTGTAGCGTGCCCTCGCCCTTATCTTTGCAGCGAATTGAATAAACGATTACATAGCTTACTTCTGATCGCCCTACTAACAGGGCTTTCTGTGCTATTTTCGAAATCATCATTCGCACAACCTGTTTTATCCCCGGCCATTCAGTGTATTCAAATGTCCAACACAACTGATTTCAGTTTAACATGGCAGGCAGGTAATGATCCTAGTGGTAACTTCATAGGTTATCACCTTTATCAAGGTTCAAGTTCGGGCGGCCCTTTCATCGAAATCGGTGTTATCAATAATGTAAACGCGAATAATTTTATAGTCCTTTCGCCTACTCCACCAGTAAGCGATATGTGCTTTTATATTCAAGCAGAAAATTTAGTTGGCGGGATCCCGACCCTCTCACCTCCTGGTGAGGTTTTTTGTTCGATTTTCCTAAATGTCTCTCCCAGCGCAGCTCCGCAAGGATTTGCCTTTTTGGATTGGAACAATCCAAGTCCAAACGTTCAGGTAAGCGGTGAGTATGTGATTAGCATGGAATACCCTGCAGGCACGTGGACAGAAATAGCTTATTTGCCACAAGAAATTACTTCTTACAATCATGAAATTTCTACTTGTAATGAAGTACTAAATTTTCAAGTCGTATTTGAAACCGCTGTTGGCTGCGACTTTGCGAGCAATATAGATGGGGAATTATTGACCGACCTTACCCCTCCCGCCATTCCGGTTGTCACTTCTGTATCCATCGATCATACTACCAATGATGCTGTTATTTCTTGGAATGTTTCACAATCGGCGGATTGTCAGGGATACATTCTTTACAACTGCAATAGCAACGGAAGCGTGTCATTGATTGACACCATTTTTGGCATCAACAACACCCAATTTATTGATTTGCTTGCACCCACCGCATCCGGACCAGTAAGCTACTTGCTTGCAGCGATTGACACCTGCTACAGCGGCACGCCGCCATCACCAAACACCAGTCCTGCGGGCGATGTATGTAATGAATCGATTTATATCAGCCCGATTGGATATGCTGTTTGTTCCGAAACTGTAGATATCAATTGGACACCATACATAGGATGGGAAGATGGTGTTGCAGCATATGAAATTTATCATCGCTTTGGCACTGATCCATACGTTTTAATCGAGTCATTGCCTGGCGACCAACTTACTTTCACGCACGATGTTACCGTGGGAGGACTTAATTCCTATTACATAAGAGGAGTTTCTAATACGGGCGGATACTCAGCGATTTCGAATCTTCAAAATGTACAAGTGACCTATCCTGTGCCTCCAAGTTTTACCTATATCACATCTGTGTCCGTTTGGAATAATGACACCCTTCATATTTCTGTACTAACCGAATCAGTAGGCAGTGATCATTTCTACACACTCGAGCGTCAACGCACGGGTACCAATGATTGGGATGAAATGATAACAATAAATAATCTCGGTGCGCAAGATTTATTTTTCGAAGATGGTGAGAATATTAACGCAGATTTTTTCACCTACGAATATCGCTTGATCGTCGAGAATGTTTGTGAGGATATTGTAGACACATCAAATATCGCCATAAGCTGTTTACTAAATGGTTTTGCATACAGTGACCGATTAACGAATACCCTTCAATGGTCCAACTACGTTGGTTTTGATGAAGGAGTAAACGAGTATCGCATTCATAGAAAAATGGGAATAGACGGAGCAGATATGATAATTGGAACAGTTTCAGGAGGAACTAATTCCTATGATGATGATGTAAGCGGATTAGAATTTAGCCCTGGCGATTTCATTTATCGAATCGAAGCGGTGTCCTCTCCCAGCAGTGATTATCCGGACATCTACACAGCCCTGAGCAACGAAATAAGACTGTCACTCGATCCTGTGATTTGGGTGCCCAATGCCTTCGTAGTTGATGGTTTTAATACCACATTTGGCCCAGTAATTCGCTTCGCTGATTATGACAATTATCGAATGCTAATTTATAGTCGTTGGGGAGACGTAATTTACGACACCAACGATATCGCAGCGCCGTGGGATGGCTTTATGAATGGAGAACCTGTTCAGGAAGGAGTCTATGTTTATTACATCCAAATTAAGGACGGGAAGGGCCGATTAGAGGAACGCAGAGGAACAGTTACCTTGCTTACAGCAAGAGACCAATAAGACATCCATGCACCTCATTATCGATCAAGGAAATTCATACACTAAAGTGGCCCTATTCGAAGGTGCCAAGCTAGATGAGTTTTATAGATTTGATGATCTTCAACTAGCCTCTTATTTAAACGAACTATCACCTTCAATAGTCGATGTTTTTGTATCCACAGTACGAGCATCTATTGGAGATAGCATTGAATCGTTGAAATCGAATCACCGTGTAACTCTTCTGAACAGAAGTATGAAGCTACCCATTGCTTTCGATTATACAACCTTCGATACACTTGGACTTGATCGCATTGCCAATGCATGTGCTGTTCACTATCTTTTTCCGAATCAAAACTGTTTGGTGATAGATGCCGGAACCTGCGTGACATACTCCGTCATAAAAAATGGAGCTTTTATCGGCGGGGCCATTTCGCCTGGCCTACAAATGAGATTCAAATCCCTCCATCATTTCACGGGGCGCTTGCCGCTTTTGTCTTCAACAACGGAATCTATTGACACCACTGGAAAATCGACAGATGAATCCATCTTGAGCGGTGTTGAAGTAGGCATTGTGAAAGAAATTGAAGGAATGATTGATTCTTTTTGTAGTGAAAACGGCCTTTTGAACGTCATACTGACCGGTGGAGATGGAAGTTATTTGGGCAGCCGCCTTAAAAGCCCCATTTTTGCGAACGAAAATTTAACCCTTGAGGGGTTGAATCAAATTTATCTTTATCAATTAACGTGAAGAAACTTTCCTTAGTTATTGCCTTATTATCGGTCACAGTTGGAGCATGGACACAGTCTAGCATTAGCAATGTGTACTCTCGTCTTGGCATAGGATTATTAGAACAACCGGGTAATGTAAATAGCCTTGGAATGGGCGGTATATCTACAGTGAGCTTTGACAACAATGCTCTCAATTTATTTAACCCAGCTAGTTATTCTCATCTTTCCCGCACCGTATTACAGCTCACAGGCAAGGGTATTCAGTCGTCATTGAACAACGGAGAGTCTACTACTCGATATCGCGGTGGTCAAATACAAGAGATTGGTTTAGGTTTAAAAAAGACAGGCAGCCCGTGGGGATTTGCGATGGGCGTCACACCATACAGCGCTGTTGGTTTCAACCTTACAAGCACAGGAGTGGTAAATGATTCCACCACTGTAAAATATAAAAACGACGGATCTGGAGGAATCAACCGATTTGTGGTAGGTGTATCACGTTCATTCAAGCTTTATAAAAACCCATCACAAGACACTACACTCAGAGGAACTGCGCGTTTCAATTCCGATAATCGTTGGAAAGAAATCAAGGATTCATTAGAGCTTGTTTCTCCTAAACTTTCTGTTGGTTTAAATATCAACTATCTATTCGGTTCCGTAAGAAACGAGCGCAAAGTTGAATATAACAACACCAGATATTTCGGCACCAGAATTACTTCAAGAACTTCCATCTCAGATGTATTGCTAGAAGCAGGTTTACACTACTATATGCCACTTCAACTGACCTGGGATCAAAAGAAAATCAAGTCAGGAACCTACCTTATGTTGGCAGCTGATTATATGATGGGCTCTGATCTCAATTCTACCTTCGATGAATTGGGTGAACTGTATCTATATGCAAATGCTAGAGAGACCGTTGTTGACACTAGCTATCAAATTTTAGAGCAGTCTGGCACATTCGCTATTCCGCAGAGAATATCTCTTGGTGCAGGAATCATGCGTGTTGGAACAGAAGGAAGACTTTGGCAATACAGCGCAGAGTATCGAGTGCAAGACTGGACTTCTTTTGAAAGCACCTTCTCTGATGCTTTAGGAGTTGAGTCCTTATCCAAGTATCAGCATTTAGGATTTGGAATAGAGTTAACCCCTAAGGGATCTGAGAATGCTAACAATTTATTTGAGCGCACCACCTATCGCATTGGCGCAAGAAATACCGACACATATGTCACATTGAATGAGACACAAATCAATCAACGCGCAATTTCGGCGGGAATCAGCATGCCCATCTTAGCTTCAAGATCATCTAGTAAGTTTAATTTCGGAATTGAGTATGGCACTTCAGGAACATTAGAAGGAGACCTCATCAAAGAAAATTTCGTCAATTTCCAAATAGGCCTCAGTCTTACCCCCTATTTCTTAAATCCATGGTTCGTGCAACGTCAGTATGATTAATCTGCGTTACATATTCATAGCAGTGGTGAGTGCTTTTAGCACCCTATTTTTATTTTCTTGTAAAAATGAAATTGCGGATATCAAAGCGATAACCGAAGATCGTGTAGTGCCTTTGCAGACCAATATCGAGGCGTCTTACAAATACACTGAGAATGGCAAATTGCGTAATCTATTAGAAGCAAAACAGCTTGATCAATATGGAGGTGACTCCACCTATATCGTGGCTTCAGGTGGGTTCAAGATGACCTTCTATGATTCGACAGAAGTTGAAACAGCGAGCATGAGCGCCGTTAGAGGCACCTACTTTGAGAAACAGAATAAATTAATTGCTGAGGAAAACGTTGTCCTTGTAAATACACAAGGAGAAATGCTCGAAACTTCCAAGTTAATATTTGAACAAGATAGTTCTCGGATTTACACCGATCAATTTGTGACCATTACCAGTGGAGATGGTAAGTTTTATGGCAAAGGCTTAGAGAGCAACGGTAGTTTTACCAAATATCGCATCCTCCAGCCGACAGGCGACATCTATGTCGAGGAATAAATAATTCCGCTGTATCTTCGCAGCATGGAGAAGGCTAATAAATTTCTGATTCATTTTTGGTTGGCAGTAGCAATTGCCTCCACCATTTTTGCCATTTACATGACTGCTGCGCATGGCTGGGAAGTGGGTCAGAAGTACTTTTTCGTTCCTGTAATTTCTTTTGTGTGGTATCTTTTCAGAAGAATGATGTACAAGCGTATGAGCGCACAAAACCAGGATCGCAAATAGCCTCTAATTTCGCTTGAATGGATTCCTATTGGATATTAATTGTCTTACTCTCATTGGTAGCCTCCGCTTTCTCTAGCGGAATGGAAATCGCGTTTATCACTTCAAATAAACTTAAGATAGAACTCGACCGAAAGCAGGGAGTTTTCGGAGCGGAGATTATTGGTCATTTTACGAGACATCCAAAGATGTTTATAGCAGCAATGCTCGTAGGAAATAATATCGCGCTCGTTATCTACGGATTATATATGGGTGAGGCGGTAACGAATATTTTTACCCATAACCTACCCGACTTCTCCATTTGGCTTGGTGATGCCGGAATGCTGATTACACAGACATTAATTTCGACCATCATAGTATTGATTTTTGGAGAGTTTATTCCCAAAGCTATTTTCCAAATCAATCCTAATCGCTGGCTTAATTTCTTCGCTGTACCCATGTTGTTATGGTATGCAGTATTGTATGTATTCGCCTGGTTTGTTGCTATGATCAGCGACATATTCTTGAGAGTGTTTTTGAAGACAAAATCCGAAAGCGAAAAAGTAGAATTTGGCCGAATCGATCTTGACCATTTCTTAACAGAAGCCACGGGCAACATCGATAGATCAAAAGAGTTTGATCATGAAATTCAAATTTTTCAAAACGCGCTTGACTTTTCTAAAGTGAAAGCACGTGATTGCCTTATTCCACGTAATGAAATCGTAGCGGTAGAGATTACCGATAGCGTTGAAAAACTTCGTCAACTTTTTATTGAAACAAGGCTTTCAAAAATCCTTGTATTCAAAGAAAACATTGATCACATCATCGGGTATGTGCATAGTTTTGAGATCTTCAAAAAGCCTGCACACATTCAGCACGTATTGCGTCCTGTAGCGATCATTCCAGAACCAATGGCCGCGAATGAAATTTTGGAATTATTTATTTCCAAGAAAAAAAGTTTGGCGGTAGTCGTTGATGAATATGGCGGTACTGCGGGGATAATTACCATGGAAGATATCGTGGAAGAAATTTTTGGGGAGATCGAAGACGAGCACGATAAAGACGAGACCACAGAGAAAAAAATAGATGAACATATCTATGAATTTTCTGCACGATTAGAAATTGATTATTTGAACGATAAATACCAGTTTAACTTACCGACTAATGTTGAGGAATACGATACATTGGGCGGCTTGATTCTCTATTTATACGAAGATATTCCCGAAGAGGGGGATGTCATTGATGTCGAGAACTTTACTCTGACCGTCTCTAAGGTCAGTGAAACACGGGTAGAGCTAGTAAAACTGGCGATTAACTGACCTGCAAATTATTGATTTTCATTACTTTAAAAGGTTATTCGATTAAGATGTGTTTTGTGTCTATCAATTTACGATATTCGCATCCCAAATTTTTATTAAGCTAGACTATATGGCAATGATCGAAAAAATCAGGAACCAGAAATGGCTCGTGATCACAGTAGTAGGTTTAGGTCTCATCCTATTTTTGGTAACGGGACTAATCCAGAACATTGATAAATTATCATCTGATTCTATTGGAGAAATTGATGGTGATGAAATCTCTGCTCAAGAATGGATGGCTGCAGTAGAGCAGCAAAAAGTATTGTTCAACTATTCAGGTAATGAAAGCAGTTTGAGCAATGACACTTGGAACAATCTTGTGGAAAGCAAGCTCATGAAAGATGAGTTTGATGCAATTGGATTGACCGTAACGGAAGAAGAGTACGACCAAATCGTATTTGGTGAAATGCTTTCTCCATTCGTTAAGCAAACCATTTATGGTGGACAAGATTCTGCTTCTGTAAGAGAGCAAATGCGTACCAATTTTGATGGTATGGAGCCTGCTCGTGCTGAGGGTTGGAAAAAACTTATCACTCAAAAGCGTTTGAAAGAGAAGTATGACTTGATGGTGAAGCGTGGTTTGTATGCGAACAACCTTGATGGTAAGTGGGCATTCAAGCAGCAAGCTGACAAAGTAAATATCTCTTACGTTGTTAAGACGTACGCTGAAATTCCAGACAGCACTATCACTTGGACTGAAAGCGATCTTAAGAGCTACTATAACAAGCACAAAAACGATCGTGAATACAAGCAAGAGACTAGCCGCACAGTGGAATACATTAAGTTTCCTGTTCAGCCAAGCTCAATGGATAGCGTTTCTATCCGTGAGAGTTTAACTACGCTTGCTACAACATTCAGAACAGCTACAAACGATTCAGCTTACGCTGCGGAGAATACTTCAGTAGGTTCTATACCAACTATGAAGTATCACTCAGGTGCTTTCCCAGAGCCTTTCAACACACAAGTATTGAATGATTCAATGGGTAAAATCGTTGGTCCATTTGCATTCAATGGCAAAATGAGCATCGCTAAAGTAACCAAGCGAATGAACGAAGTTGACTCCGTAAAGGCTCGTCACATTTTGATCAAAGCAGATCGTAAAGATGCTGGAGCATTGGCTATTGCTAAAGCAAAGGCTGACTCAATCAAGAATGTAATCGCTAAAGAAAATAACTTCGAAGCAATGGCTGCGCAATTCGGTTCGGACGGAACTAAGAACACCGGTGGTGATCTTGGTTGGTTTGGTCGTGGTGCAATGGTTAAAGAATTCGAAGACGCATCATTCAATGGTAAGTTGAAGCAGTTGCAAACTGTTACTACTGACTTCGGTGTTCACGTTTTGGAAATCACAGAACAGAAGAGTGCAGTAGCGAAGGTTGCAGTTATTGAGCGTCGTATTGAGCCTAGCGCTGGTACACGTAAGGGTGCATATAGCTTGGCAAGCGAGTTCTCTATCAACTTTGCAGACACTGCGGCTTTTAGAGCGGCAGCGGATACATTGAACGGTGGAACTCCAATTATCCCAGCACAAAATATTCGTCCAAACAGCACAACTGTTAGTGGATTGCAAGATGGATACTCTGTTGTATCATGGGCTTATTCAGCTGACTTGGGTGAAGTATCTCAACCAATGTTGATTGGTACAGATTACATCATTGCTGCTCTAACAGAAGTGAAAGAGCGCGGTGTTCCAACGCTTGATAACGTTCGTGAGAAAATGGAAGTTGAAGTAATCAAGGAAAAGAAAGCTGAGAAGTACATGGAAATGATGAAGTCTGGTAGCCTTCAAGAAATCGCTACTGCTATTTCATCAACCGTTAAAAATGCTGAGAACATCACACTTCGTAGCGGTAACATTCCAAACAGTGGAGTAAGCCAACAAGAATATGAAGTGATCGGTATCGCATTTGGATTAAAGAAAGACTTCATCTCTTCTCCAATCCAAGGAAAGGGCGGTGTTTATGTGATCCAAAAGACTTCAGATGTAGTTGAAGGTGTTACCACTGATAACTATACTGCTGATCGCGATGGTTTGATGACAAACCTTCAAAACAGAGCAGCAATGGCAGTATTCAATTCATTCAAAGAAGAAGCTAAAATCGAGGACAATCGATTTGAAAGATAATCCTTGAATTAAGGAAAAAGAAAAAGGCTTTCTCAATTGAGAAAGCCTTTTTTTATGGGATTAAAATCGAGCTATCTCCGTAGCTGAGAAAATGGAACTTCTCATCGACAGCCTTCTGATAGACTTCCTTCCACTTTTCACCTATCAAAGCGGCTACTAGTAAAATGAGAGTGCTTTGCGGTAAATGAAAATTAGTAACCAGTCCTGCTGTTACTCGCACTTTGTATCCTGGAGCCATTAATAGCGCAGTAGAACCTACCACCCTCTTTCTTTCGGTCATCTCACACCAATTTATAATTGCTTCAAATGAAGCCTGTATGGTGATGTCTTGAGGCAATTCATATGCATCCCATTGTTTTAAATGTAGTTCGGACAGACTATGATTTGTTTCGATCAATTTCACCCCGAGCCAATAAATACTTTCCAGCGTTCTCATGCTAGTGGTGCCGACGGGGATAATTCTGCCAGAAGTGTCTTTTAATCTAAGAATTACATCTAAGGGTACATCAAAGTACTCTGCGTGCATATCATGTCCTTCTATCGTTTTTGTAGACACAGGTTTGAAGGTGCCTGAACCGACGTGCAGGGTTAGCTTTTCATTCTTCACTCCTTTCAATTCGAGATCCGCCAACACTTCTGACGTGAAGTGTAAACCAGCAGTGGGCGCGGCTACCGAACCCTCATTTTTTGCGAAAACCGTTTGGTAGCGATCAAGGTCTTCTTCTGTGGCCTTTCTTTCGAAATATGGAGGCAGCGGTAGTTCTCCTATGTGCTGCATAATTTCCGAAAAACTCACACCACCATTCCACTCGAATTCTACTACAAAACTTGGATCCGTTGCAATTTTTTCTACGGATAGAATTATCTCTTGCCCGCTGATCAATATATTTTTGAAGAGCTTGCCTTCCTTCCATTTTTTAGCACCACCGATAAGCGCGTCCCATCGCACGTTGGAGCGCTGGTCCATGGCTTGCTGGTGTTCCATTTTGTGAGGAGAAAGACAGAAAACTTCTATTTCTGCACCAGTTTCCTTTTGAAAATGTAGGCGTGCAGGAATGACCTTCGTTTCGTTCAAAACCAAGGTGTCATTTGGCTTGAGATACTGAGATAATTCGGTAAAATGAGAAGGGATGATCTCACCATTTACGTAGGCCATTAATCGCGCTTCTTCTCTTTTAGTGCGCGGAAACTTTGCGATTAGCTCTTCTGGAAGAAAATAAGAATAATTTTCTATTTCGATTTTTTTAGGATCTATCATGTTGCGAAGTTAAAACAGAAGGGTATAAAAAAATCGAAGCTGGACGTTTCCAGCTTCAATTCTAAACCTTAACTAAAACTAACTATACTATCTGATGCATCTCTGAAGGATGCTTCATTGTGTGATACTTATCGATTTGTGTAGAGATTAGCTCTACCACTATATTTTTTTTGAGAATTACCGTTGTAATAAATAGACAACGCGAATATTTAATTTTATTCCTTTAATCTCATTTTATTTTTACCAAAAAAACCTAAAATCAGATTATTTAATTTCAACAATCATGTTATCCTTAATGGTGTAGTTCAATCCAAATGGTGCGCAAACTGAGATGAGTGCTTCTTCCAGATTCTTGGAGTTAAATTCACCCACATACACTTTAGAATCAAGATTATTACATTGAATTTCAACATTAAATTGTCTTTCAATTTCATTCAAAACATTCACAAGAGGTTCATTTTCGTAAACGAATTTTCCGTCTAGCCATTGATTTCCTTTCTTGTATGATTTGAAAGCTACCACTGCACCTTTTGAGGCTCTTGCCATCATGCCTGGTGTAATAATTACTTCTTTATCTCCAGATGACACTTTCACACGACCCGTTTCGCAAATGACAGAAAGTTCGTTGTTGCGATCACTTACGTCAAAACTGGTTCCAAGTACTTGGACATTTCCGAGGCTCGTTTCTACTGTGAACGTGCTCCCTTTCTGCACTTCAAAGAATGCTTGCCCTTTTAATGAGAGCTTTCTTTCCTGTGACCAGTCAGTGTTGTATGAAATCTCAGCTTCTGGCGCAAGTGTTACTTTCGAATGATCCGGTAATTCTATTGATTGTGAATTTCCCTTCAGGGTTGCAACTACTACAAGTTCATTGTTAGATGGCCAAAAAATGAGCAATCCCACGAGCAGTGCAATTGCTGCGGCAGCGCTAATTGCCGGCCACATGCGCACTACCTTCTTTTCTTCAGAGGGCAATGCATCTATACGACTTTTAATATCCTTCCAAGCATCCTCTTCGGATTTCTTAAAAGGTATCTCCACCCCCCCAAAAAACTTATTATTCTTATGCTGATCCATCTTCTCGTTTTTAAGTCGATCGAAGGCTTATACACGTATTGCTCGCAACCCCCTACCGACGATTAAAATATTTTTATTCTAAATTCAAATTAATTTCAATTGCATTGATTCCAGTCCAAAAGCCCTTACCCCCGCTTATGTTGTCGGCACCTTCTGTAATAGTGAGTCCGAGCGCTTGATTCCTCAGGAAGAAAAGAGAGCTATACTCCTCCTCAATGATATAAATCGTCAGTCGATGTGCCCCGAAATATTTGAAATCGCTAGCAAAAACAATAAGATTGCTTTCCTCAATTGGGCCGGAAAATGTATTTTGAAACAACCCCGACGGCACTCCAAAAGGAATTTCAACAGGATCTGTTTCTAAGCATTCCAGCTTCAAGAGGTAAGAATATCCCTCTTGATTAAGCCAAGAGGTGCTGTACACCTCTTCAAAAGGATTATCCGCATTTACATTGACTGTTGGTGAACTGGATTCCAAGATTTGGATATTTGGAGGAATGAGCGCAGATGCCTGGCTAGCAGTATTGCCGAATGCCTCAAGCACCACAATTTCCCCTGCATTGAAATCGAAAGGCACATCATCCCGATAATAGATACCATTTTCGTTTTTCTTTAAATACCACGAAAGCTCATCTTTCTTGATTTCTAACTCAGCATTTTCTACCGGGATTTGATAGCCCTCCTCATCCATCTCAAAATATTGCACAAAAACGCTATCGGAGTTTGCAATAACATAACCACTCATCACGACCATATTGCGAGGAGTTTCAGGTTCACAGCTAGAAAGACCGAAAACGAATAGTAATATGTAAATTATTTTTCTCAAAATATGATACTCAATTGTAGTGAAGGAATGAATCCATTCATTTGAATTTCTCGAAGGCTAACTTCCGTTCCGCCTTGATCGTTAATGACCAAGACATATTGTTTGTCTCGAATATTTTTGCGGTTGTAGACATTAGAAATGCTCGCTTTCCATTCGAAACTCACTTTTTCTCGTTGCATGGTATAGGTGGCTCCGATGTCCAAACGGTGATAAGGCTTGATTCTCGCGCCATTGATATCACCGTAGACTGGGTAAATAATATTGCTGCCATTTTGCAAAGTCAGTTGTGTAATACCATAGTACTGCGTAAAAGGTCTACCGCTGCCGAAAATCCAAGTACTCCAGAAATTCCATTTTTTCCATTTGAACTCATAGTTCATCTTCGCCTCATGTAATTGATCAAAAGCAGGAGCAATCGCACCCGGCTGATCCAACCCCGGAATATCCATTCTAGAATGTGCTAACGAGTAGCTCACCCACATTTCATGGCGCTTCCATTCTCTGCGAAGCAAAATATCCACACCTAAAGAATAGCCTGTTCCCGATTGAATATTTCTTCTCGCATTATTTTCAATCCAAAGAATTTGAGAGAGATCGATTGCTGTTCCAGTATTCTTTTTTAAGTATCCCTCCACATCGAATTGCCATTGATTGAGTGGCACTAAAACCCCAACAACAAATTGATCAGAATACAACACTGGAATTTGATCATCACCGCTCAGCATCCATGCGTCTGGCTGATTGAGGAAAAGGCTTTGTTGACTTAATCGATGGACGAATTGATAAACCCTTCCAACAGAGACTTTGAATAAGATACTATCCGGATTTCCCCAACTGGCATTGGCGCGCCATTCTGGGTACACTTTATTTGTTTTTGAATAATGATTAATACGCCCTCCCACACTCCATCGAAGTTCTTCCCATTCATCTACGCGCTCAAAATAAAGCGTACTAATATTTGCAGAGGTACTTATTGTATCTCTTACAATATCATCTGAACTACCTGAGTTTATTGATATACCATTGTAGTGTATGCCTCCGTAGTAGGTCGCGTCATTGCTCAAATATTTGAGCTGATAGTCTGTCTTGAAATCGTTAAGTCTACTATTCCCTTCTCTAAAAAAACGTTGTGAATCTTGAAACAGATTGTCGAAAAGTGTATCAATCGCATTCAAAGAAGCCACATAACTGCTGCGGCCAACCTTCAAATCGTGCTTCCATTTTGTGCTCCAATTTCTTGTCCATCCCATACCCAAACCTCTATTTCCCCATTCACTTTCATCGGAGTAGAAATATGAATAATTGCCACTTGTAGTTTGTGAGTTGTAAAGAATACCCAATCTGTCTTGGCTGTAGTATCCACTGATAAAGAAGATATCTTTTTCGGTAGGTCGAAATGTCAATTTTGTGATGGCGTCAGAGAAACTGTAGTCAGCACTTTGACTTGCATCGTTTTGATTTTCGATGAGCACTGAACTATTGTAAACCGTGTTAAAAAGTTCATTGTAGCTCGGCGAATTCCAAAAATCATTGATTGATCTTCGTGCAGCGATCATGAGCGAAGAATTGTTTTTTGTACCGAGCGGTGTTTCTAGATAGAGGCCTGCGGCGAGTGGTCCGAGATCTATTCTTGCTCCTGATTGATATCGATTCCCTTCCTTTCCTGTAATTTGAACCAAGCCTCCAACGCGTGCGTCAACGCGGCCTTCTGCGGCGCTTTTACTGATACGCATATTCTTTACTGCAAGCGGATTGATCGCGCTAATTACACCGAACAAGTGATCCATATGATAGATCGTAAATCCATCAAAACTTAACAAGCTTTGGTCTCCCGCACTGCCGCGAATGATTAGTCCGTTGCTCGATTCATTTGTAGCATTGATACCAGGAAGCAATTGCGCGCTGCGCAATACATCCGCCTCACCCGGACCGTTGATTGATCCAATTACTTGAGGATTCAAAGATTGAATTCCTGCTATTGATCCGCTTTCTACTGATGATTTTCCTTTTGCAATGACTTCTGCTGTGGGCAAAAAATCTTTTTTTACTCCAAGCAGTACTGTTGGTTTTCTTTCTCGCTTTAATTTTTTTACAGAATGAAAAGCTACTTCATATCCTACATAATAAAAAATAAGCGTGCAGGTATCGCTAGGCAGATCGAGGATTGAGAAATTACCCTGCGCATCACATTGATAATATTTCGCGGGATTCAAAAGGCGAATATTTGTGAAGGGTAAAGGCTCGCTTGACTCTCTATCGATTACCGTTCCCTCTATCGTGATAGTCCTTGTTGAATCGACAATAGGATCTGCTGCTACAAGTGGAATGATAACATACGTTGCACCGACCTTTCTATACCCGAGATTTTTATTTTCTAGTAAAAGAAAAATAACATTATCCAATTCTTCATTTGAAACATTGATGGTCACCTTCTCCTTTTCCAAAGCTGCAGCATCGTATGCGAATCGGACATCATAGGAATTTTTTATCGCCTTAAGAACATCCGAAATTGGTTTGTTTTCGCAAGAATAGGTGATGAGCACTGGAGATTTTTGAGCGAGCAAATTTGTATTGCCAACGGCAATAAAAACAAGAAAGATGATAGATCGAAAAATGAAAGTAAATCTCACAACTCGGTGCCAAGCTTTTCACGCAATATACGCAATACTTTGCTCATGCGCTTTTCAACTGCCTTTACCGAAAGACCAAGGCGTTCTGCTATCTCCACATACGTGAGATCTTCCATTCTATTCATGAGAAAAACTTCGCGACCGCCCTCTGGTAAAGCAGCGATTACCTGACTGATTTTATCATGGTATTCAGACATTTGAAGGAGCTTTTCAGGAGAATCATATTCTCTATCTAGCCCTGGCTTTTTCTGAAATTTATAAAGAAGTTGTTGTCTCTTTAATTGATTGATCATCACATTTTGTGCGATCGTGTAGAGATAAGCCTTGATAGTACGTTTATCTATTCTATCTCTTGTTTCCCAAAGCTTTACGAATACATCTTGCGTGATATCTTCGGCCATGTCGACATCCCCACATCGATAGTAAACAAACGATCGAATGGGTTTGAAAAACTCTTTAAATGCCTGATGATATTCGGCATCCGTGAGTTGTTCTAATTTTTTATCTGGACGAAAGAGGCTTAATAACACAATGTACTAGTCAATTGGTAAATCGGTTTATGGCATTATTGTCAAAAGTATACCGATTGTCACATTTTAGGTGGCGAATATGGCTTAAACTTTTACTTTGGCTCAAAACCACTAGTATGCACAAGCTTGGAATAACCCTACTTTTTTCTTGTATTCTTATGACGCTAAGCGGACAAGAAGAACTCCTCATTCCGCATCCAGATGGGCATTCGTTGGCAGGAACTCTTGTATTGCCAAGCGGCACTGGACCGTTTAAGTGCGTGATATTAATTTCTGGTAGTGGGCCACAAAATAGAGACGAGGAGCTTTTGGGTCACAAGCCATTTCAAGTTATCTCCGATCATTTATCAAAAACAGGCACTGCTGTATTTCGCTTTGATGATCGCGGCATTGCTAAAAGTACAGGAGACCATGACAAGGCCACAAGTGCTGATTTCGCTTCGGATGTGGTCGCGATCTATGATTATTTATCCAAGGACAAAAGAATAAATACCTCTCAAATTGGACTAGCTGGTCACAGTGAAGGCGGAATGATTGCGGCAATGGCCGCAGTAAAACGACCAACTGTAGCATTTGTCATTTCTCTTGCTGGCACTGGTGTTTCTGGAAAAGACGTGTTGTTTTTACAGAATTTTTTGATTGCAAAAAAAATGGGACTTAATGATGAACAAGCTAAGACACAACAGGAGAATGTGATGCGCCTCATCAACATCATCGAATCTGAATCCGATACAGCAGTAGCTAAACAAAAATTAACGGATGCTTTCGATGAGCAATATGGAGCCCAGAAAGAATTCATTCCAAATTATGATGAAATGCGCAAAGGGCAGATTGCTTCTATGGGTAGTCCATGGATGCGTTTTTTTGTGACATATAATCCCGCAGATGATTGGAAAAAAGTGAAATGTCCCGTTTTAATTTTGAATGGTGCAGACGATATACAAGTGATTGCCGATCAGAATATGTCAGCTATTGCTGCTGCTTTAGAAAACGGCGGCAACAGTAATTATCAAATGGTTCTTTTTCCAAAAATGAATCACTTGTTTCAATATTGCGAAACTTGTTCCTTGCAAGAGTACAGTACTATTCAAGGTTGTTTTGAATTGGATGTACTCACTGAAATGGAGGAATGGCTGCGCAAGACTATTCGTTAGTCTGTTTAAAAAAATGAGAATTAGCATGTAAAAATGCCTTTAAATAAAAGGGCGCTTTATTTACATTTGTCTCTCTCGTTCAATGAAAGCGAGCAAACCACATAGACATGCAAGGAAACATTCTTATCATTGGTGCCTCTGGACAGATAGGCATTGAACTCACGATGGCATTACGAACGAAACACGGCGTGGACCGCGTAATTCCTTCGGACATTCGCAAACCCGATTTGGAACTGTTCAATGAAGGACCATTTGAAATCCTGAATGTACTTGACAAAGCTCGCCTAGAAGAAGTTATTGCTGAGCATAACATTACTGAAGTGTATCAACTGGCGGCATTACTGTCTGCCACATCAGAAAAGAATCCTGCTTTCGCCTGGGATTTGAACATGAACGGTCTGTTTCATATTCTAGACATTGCAAAAGAAAAGAAGAATCTAAAGGTGTTTTGGCCTAGCTCTATCGCTGCATTTGGACCAAATACTCCAGCGGATAATACACCACAATACACTATTATGGAGCCTTCAAGTGTTTACGGAATCAGTAAGCTTGCAGGCGAACGTTGGTGCGAATATTATTTCCAAAAATTTGGTGTAGACGTTCGCAGCATTCGTTACCCTGGCCTTATCGGTTATCGCTCTGAACCAGGCGGCGGTACTACGGATTATGCAGTGGATATTTTCTATCACGCATTAGATAATGGCAAGTACACAAGTTTCTTAAGTGAGAATACCATGTTGCCTATGATGATGATGGAAGACGCAATCAAAGCGACCATTGGCATCATGGAAGCGCCATCAGAATCTGTAAAAATTCGCAGCAGCTATAATTTAGCGGGAGTGAGTTTTACACCGAAAGAGCTGGCGGAAGAAATCAAAAAACACATCCCTTCATTCGAAATAGATTACGCTCCTGATTTCCGTCAATCTTTAGCTGATTCTTGGCCGAACAGCATTGATGATTCAAGCGCAAGACAGGACTGGGGTTGGAATCATGAATATGATATGAGCAAACTTGTATCGACGATGATTACCGAGATTCGTAAAAAAAAAGCGGTAAGCATTGAAACTTCCAACTGACAACTCTCGTAAATAGGTGCAACATCTCCCAGTGTTGAACCTAACTTGAGTGTTGTTATGAAGTGTTTCTATAAAATTGTATTAAGTCTTTCCCTAGTATTGATTGGCTTTGTAGCCTCCGCTATTCCTGGAGTGCGCTCTGGCCATAATGAAAAAGACGCCACTGGTCATCGCCAAGGGTATTGGATCATTACTGGAGAAATGATTTCTGATAGACAATTCCCACCACAAGCTACAGTTGAGGAAGGCATGTACAAAGACGATCGCCGAGAAGGTCTTTGGAAAAAATATTGGCCTAATGGCAAACTCCGTTCGGAGATAACCTACACATCAGGAAAACCTCTGGGTCCATATCGCGTCTATTACCAATCCGGTCAAATGGAAGAACTTGGATTTTGGGATGATGGAAAAAACACTGGAGAATTCAAGCGCTTTTATTCGAATGGAAATATGAACCAGCATTTCTATTTTGGAACAAATGGAAAGCGTAATGGCATTCAATATTATTTTCATGAAAATGGCCGTCCTGCTTTGGTTGTAGAGATTAGCAATGGAATGGAGTCTGGCTCCATGAAACGATACAATGAAGACGGCGAATTAATCGAGGAGAAGATCTTCGAAAATGGAAAAATCAGAAAAGTAGTTTCTTCAAAGACCGAACCTGTTAAAGAAGATATTGTAAAAGCGGACCCACACAATCCTTCCATTGGAAAAGAAGCGACAAAAGCTATAGGTACTCCAAACGAAGCACAAGGCTTTAAAGCGAATGGCTTCAACACGTTATATGATGCCAATGGTAACATCGTACAGAGCGGTGAATTCAGAAACGGAAAGCTACACTCCGGAAAATGGTATCGCTACAACAGCTCGGGCATTCTCACCAAAATTGACCTTTATCAGAAAGGGCGATACATTGGTGAAGGCATTCAAGATGAAAAATAAATAATTCAATACATATTTTAGAGGTCTTCTTTCGGTGAAAGAAGACCTCTTTTTTTTTCAATAAATACCTCAACCCTTCTTTACTTTGCAACATGGAGCAAAAGCTATATATCTATAACAGTCTTTCGAGAAAAAAGGAACTCTTCGAACCAATCGTTGAAGGCAACGTGGGCATGTATGTATGCGGCCCAACAGTTTACAGCGATGTGCATTTAGGAAACGTCCGTACGTTTCTTACGTTCGATATTGTCTATCGCTATTTGCAATTTCTTGGCTACAAAGTGAGATATGTTCGCAACATTACAGACGTAGGACACTTAGTGGGTGATGGAGACGTTGGAGAAGATAAGATTGCAAAAAAGGCAAAGCTCGAAAAACTGGAGCCAATGGAAATCGTACAGAAGTACACCAATGGCTTTCATGATGTAATGCGTTTATTCAATATTCTCAATCCATCGATTGAGCCTACTGCTACAGGACATATTGTAGAACAAATTGAAATGATTCAAGAAATCATTCAAAATGGATATGCCTATGAAAGCAATGGTTCGGTTTATTTTGATGTTAGAAAATTCAACGAAAAATACCCTTACGGAAAATTGAGCGGACGGGTCATCGACGATTTGTATACCAATACACGAGAGTTGGATGGTCAGGATGAAAAGCGTGACGCCCTCGACTTCGCGATTTGGAAACAAGCCGACCCATCCCACATCATGCAGTGGAATAGCCCATGGGGCAAAGGATTCCCAGGATGGCACCTTGAGTGTTCAGTGATGAGCACCAAGTATCTTGGAAAAACATTTGATATTCATGGAGGTGGAATGGACTTGAAGTTCCCTCACCACGAATGTGAAATTGCACAAAATGTTGGTGCTACTGGTCACGAACCAGTGCGTTACTGGATGCATGGAAACATGCTTACAGTGAATGGCCGCAAGATGGCCAAGAGCGAAGGAAATGGCTTTACTCCGGAAGAACTTGTAACTGGTAATCACAAATTACTAGACAAAGGATACAGCCCAATGACCGTTCGTTTCTTTATGCTTCAAGGACATTACACTTCAACGCTCGACTTCAGCAATGAGGCTCTGCAAGCGGCGGAGAGAGGATATAAGCGTATGACGGCTGCAATGAAATTAATGGAGAAGTTGGCACCATCTGACACGAGCGATGAAAATATTCAAGCTATAACGGATGCTTGCTATGCAGCAATGAATGATGATTTCAATACACCGATTTTGATTTCGCATTTGTTTGAAGGCGTGCGCATCATCAATTCAATAAATGACGGCAAACTAAAATTGACGGCTCCAGATATTGCGCTTCTTTCAAAAACAATGGATGAATTCTTCCATCAAGTGTTAGGTTTAAACATTGAAGATGCCGGTGCTAATGATGCATTGACAGAGCAATTAATGAATTTCATTTTAGAAATGAGATCCAATGCGAAGTCAAACAAAGATTTTGTGACAAGCGATTTAATCAGAGATTCTTTAGCCAAATTAAATATTCAAATCAAGGACACGAAAGAAGGTGCTACTTGGTCTATAAATGAATAATGATGTATAAAAAATTCAAGCAGCCATTTCGATTTGCCTTTACCCTAGCGCTCTTGGTATTGACAGCTTGTGAAAGCTGCACCGATACTCCACCACCAGTAAAGCCAGAGGATAAGCCTACGAATGAATCGGTAAACGTGCCGAAATTTCAAGCAGATAGCGCATATGCATTTGTAAAAGCGCAAGTTGATTTTGGCCCACGTGTTCCAGGCTCGTCACCACATTCAGCTTGTGGAGATTGGATGGTCGCTAAATTGAAGTCATACGGTGCAAATGTGATCGAGCAGAAAGGAACTACCACAACCTATGATGGAAAGTCTGTTCCACTACGCAACATTATAGCAGAATTTAACCCCGCTTCAAAAAAGAGAATCACACTTGCTGCACATTGGGACACTCGCCCATTTGGTGATAAGGACTCAAACGAAGGCATGTGGAAAAAACCAATTGACGGCGCGAATGACGGTGGCTCGGGAGTTGGCGTGTTGTTGGAAATGGCGCGCTTGTTTTCTGCTCAAGCACCTAAAGTGGGTGTAGATATTATTTTCTTCGATGTGGAAGATTACGGCACTCCAGAATTTGCAACACAAACCGACAATGATGTTTACACATGGTGTTTGGGTTCACAATATTGGGCACGCCAACCGCATAAAGTAAATTACAATTCGCAATGCGGAATTTTATTGGATATGGTGGGAGCGAAAGATGCTACTTTCAATAAAGAAGGCAAATCAATGGAGGTTGCTATCGGCACCGTTGGTCGTGTTTGGAGTATTGCTGAAAGCCTTGGATATGGTAGTTATTTTCAAGACAGAACAGCACAAGAAATTGTCGATGACCACCAGTTTATGATTCTTGCGGGAGTGCCGACTATTGACATCATTGATATGCGTCAAGAAACACAAGCAATGGGACTGAGTGGATATGGCTTTGGATCATTCCATCATACGCATAATGACAACATGAGTATCATCGATACTAAGACCCTTGAAGCAGTGGGCACAACAGTTTCTCATTTCGTGTACAAATACTAAGGCTGATATCTCTCTGCAAGAAAGATATACGGTGCCATCATGTGATGGATGAAATTATTGGTGGTACTCTCAGGATATTTTTGAAAATACGTTTCGTCGGCTCTAAGAATCACAAATGGGCCCACGCGTGAATAATTTCCTCCATCGATAAAGTCTGGCATTTTATAAAAAGGCAGTTCCTTTTGAATGAGGGGATATGTCTTTTCACCTAAAATTTCCTTGTAGGTTTCGTGAGCATCTTGTGTTGCTCCATTGAGGTCATTATAAATTTTCTTCATCACCAATCTGGTCATAAACTTTTGCTTTTTGATGATCTCTTCAGCATTTGAAAACGGATTGGTAGTATTAAAATCATTCAATGTTTGAATCGTGATTGGTACCTCTGGAACCCAATCTGCGGAGTTCACCACCGACATACACCAACCACCCTTTGTGAGGTCTTCATAGTCATAAGCGAAATGTAAGTTTCCTGGCTTGGGAGCGGCGCTGCAAATGGATTTAAAACGAATGTCTTTCCACATCATTCCTTTTGACTGCATATCGAATAAATGCGCCGTCAACAAATAATTAATAGCTCCTCCTTGACTATGACCTGTTAAAATAAACTCGCGTATTCCGACACCGTAGCATGAATCTATTTTCGAAATAACATCATCTGAAATAGAAGCAAGACCAATCAACCAACCGGGATGCACAGCGGCTTTTGGATTGCGTGCCAATTGATACTTGAAAATCTTATCAGGTTTCACTTGAATTTCACCCTGTGCAGGAACCATTGCTGCATAAAAATTCTCAAGCCAGCTTATATTCTTTGCTGTAGTGCCTCGCACATTAATAACAGCATAACCCTTTTCTGAAATCCATAGATCCCAAAGATTATCTAAGCCCATGATTGGAGAACGATACACACGTTTAAAACCTATTGGTTCTGGGATATTTTTATAGAAGGTGCTATCACCAAATCGCGATGTCATTCGCATAATTTGAATGTATTCCTCCTTATCGAATTTCGGTTTTAGATTTTGAGAAAAAGAAAGAAGACTGCAAAATGTACAAAGTGCAAGCAGCAAAGTTTTCATAGTAATAGCTGTAAGAAAAACTTAAAAATCTAAGTTAAGAGAAAGATAGAATACGCGAGGTAAAACTCTACCATCATCCACTCCCCAAGCCCAGTCGGCACGCATAAAATAACCAAGCACTCGAGAGCGCAAACCGAACCCATAACCATAAATAATAGGCTCTTTATTATTCTGAATTTGAACAGTAATTGGATTCTGATAAACTGTAGTTTGGTTAAATAAATTCTCTGTCGAATATGGTGTTTTTCCTGTCCAAGCAGAGCCCGCATCAAAGAATCCGACGATTTGGAAATTCTCTACAAAATCGTTCTTAATTGGTTTTCTCATCAAGTATTTGAACACTGGCCAACGCAATTCGGCATTCATTAAAGCGAACGAATTTCCATTTCTTGAATTGACATAAAAACCTCTCAATGGACCAATGAATGTTTGGTGCTGAAACACTGCGGTATCTAATGGAGGCAATGAATTATCAACCTTTTGGAAAAGCCAGTTATCCACGCCGCCCAGATAGTGTGCGAGCTTATAGCGTCCCACAGAAGTAGATCCAGAGAAGCGCACCGCTGCAATCAAATCACGATGTATTTTTTGATAGTGTCTGAAATCAAACCCAAGAATATTGAAGTCTGTTCTTGTGCCTGTCACATTTGGCTGCTGGTAGCGCTCTACCCAGAATTTGTAACGTGTACCGTTGTAAAGGTTCAATCCTCGATTGACAGTATTATCAAAAACATATTCTGCGCGCAATCCCAATTGATAAGTAAATCTTGTAGGCACTACAAGGCTTGTTGGATCAATACTAGATGTAACCGTTCTATCCTGACGTCCGATAACAGTCATGCGGAGGCTTGACAATTCTGTGAAAGGATACTTCACTTGATAAGCGATCGAGTGCGTATGTATTTTATAGAAGCGGAAATTATCGAATGACTCTTGTGCTTGACGTTGAAGCATGATTTTTTTATCCCATCGACTTCGCAAATTTTCAAGACTGATTCCAAAGTCGTTGTTTTGCAAATCAAATGCTAGGCGGGCCCCTCCCACTAATTTGTAATCCTCAAATAAATCGCTCAATCCAAATTTCACCAAACCTGAAATACCCGGATTGATAGAAGTTGGGCTTGTAAATCGTTGATAGAACGCATTCGTAAAACTATTATCCACCTGGCTAAGCACAAAGTCTGTAGCGAAGTTGAGTCGATAATTTCTTGATTTAGGAATTGAAAATTCTTGTGCTATAGAATCTGATTCAGCAATTTCTCCATCCTCTGTTATTTCTTGGATACGCACCGATTCCTTCTCATAGGTGTAATTCAGTTTTTCGTCTTCAAATACATAATTATCGGTGTCCACCTCATCTGGCGCAATGCTATCAGGCTTAATTGATATGATTTCAAGCAAATTCGACTCCTTTTCATCTGAAGCAGTTTCCTCAGAATACACATTATCAAATGTGGAGTCGTTCGCGCGATTATCTTTATAGAAAATCGGTCGGGAGTTTTTCTTAAAGACCAATGTATAATCACCGGTTTGAGCATTAAATTGATAGTCTATCGGCCTTCGCGGGAAATTTGAAAGCAGCTTCGCGCTGGTCAAATAGCGATAGTTGATAGTGGTATCAATACTTGCAATGGTACTGTCAATCGTTGCAAGGAAACGGTTATCAATTCCCTTTTCATTGCTGAGATATGTAAAGTGTTTCGTCTTGTATTCAGCGGGATGGTGCTCATCTGCCTCGGGCGTATTGGTTACACGCTCCAAAATTTTCCCTCGATTTTCGTAATCTAAAATGAAGATATCTTTATTCAATGCTATAATCTCTTCATCCTCTTCCTTGCGCAGTGTATCATCTTGTCGATTTGAAGCAAAGATGATTCGCGTATCATTTTCAATGAAGCGCGGATTGATATCATCAAACGCATCGAAAGTGATTTGCTCTTGGTTATTCCCTAAAACCTGATAGACGAAAATATCTGTTTGACCTTTGTTTGATCCACTGAATACAATCTTCTTTCCGTCTTGACTGTATTGCATGTCCACTACTTTCTCCAATCGGAACAACTCTTTTTCGACTTTCTTTTTTTCGGCTAATTCATAATTACCGATAAACGCACGTCCCCTCGCCTCGAAGATATAGGTAAGGATTTCCGACGTGGGGTGCCATGTTAGAATGGGATAAGATTCATCAGCGATACGATCAAGACGATAATCTTTCTTGATGATCCGTTTTAACTTTTGGGTGGTGTAATCATAGACCCAAATCTTAGACTGCCCCATTTCATGCGTTACAAATGCAAGCTTGGTGCTATCCGGAGAAAGTTTGAATTGCGAGTAATTATATTTTTTCTTGTACTTAACAGGAAGCTGACCCAATTTTTTCTCCGATTTTTTCCAAGCTCTCTTTTCCGCGCGTGGAGCTTCTTTTGGAGGACGAGGACGAGTTCCGGGAATTAAAACATCACGTGTTTTAGAATATTTTTCTTTGTAATAATTGATGAACTCCTTTGTAATCTCTTCAGTAGAAAGTCCTAGCACAAATAAAAATCCACTTTCTACATTCCTACTTAGACGAGTCATGTAGAGCACGTTCGGGATAACATTTTCACCATAAACTTCAGAAATAAATTTCCAGAAAGCATGTCCTGCGTATTGCGCAGACTTGCCTTCGAATCTATTCATGGTTCCTACTTTTTTCTTTTGCACCAAATCGCGCATGAATAGTTCTGACTCTGCGGAGAACGGCGAAGCTGAGTAGGAAATGATTCCGTCTTCATACCACTTAGGCATGTTTAATAGCGTGTTGCTTTTCAGAACGTCCTTCCAATCACCACCATACATCATGTTATTAAAGAGCACCCTCGAGATATTATCTCTGATTTGTCTTTCGAGTGCTGCATGATCACCTTCGTAGTAAACAAACATTTTGTTTCCCATGATGCGAGCGGCACCGCCGATGTTGTATTGGTCATCGTTAGAAATACCAATATTACTTTGACGAAATTCGCTTTGCTTCGAATACACCAAGACCTGCACTTTGTCATCCAAAGTGTAGTCGTAAAACTTCTGAAGATCTTGAAGATTTTTCTCGGAAGAGATAAGGGTGTACTGTGCTAGTTTTTCGCCACCGAAATAATAGTACACCTCAAAATGATCTGTCGGATAATAGAGCCAATCAAATTCTCGGTACTGAACTCTATTTTTTCCAAACTCCATGTTTGATCCTTGGTAGAACTGCGCCCATGAGCATAAAGGGCCCATGAGGATAATACCAAGTATGACAATGAGAGCTTTAGACTTCATATTTGACCGACCTTCCAATTCAGCTAATTTAACTAATCATACTAATAACTCTACAAATACCAGAAAGTTTAACGGTTTTAGGGTGAAAAGAGACAAAAAGCTTTCATTTTCAGGCTATCGAAATACGTTATTTTCGCAAAAAAAATTACATGTCTATCCACCTCTTCACATTCAATGCATTCCAGGAAAACACGTATGTATTGGTCAATGCTTCAAAACAAGCCATCATCATCGACCCCGGAATGACAGATGAGTCAGAGGATGCAGTGCTTTTTGATTTCATTGAAAGAAACGGATTGACTCCAGTGTATCTACTCAACACCCATTGTCACATTGACCACATATTGGGAAATGCTGCTGTGGTAAAAAAATATGGCGTACCATTTTATGCCCATAAGAATGAAATAGCTGTGCTAGAAAGAGCTGGAGCTGCATCATTGCGCTGGGATATACCTTATCGCGAAAGTCCGATGCCCACTCATTTTATAGACGAAGGCGACCGCATCGAATTTGGAGAACATTCTTTGGATGTGATTTTCGTACCGGGCCATGCTCCAGGCCATGTAGCCTTTATCGATCACGAGCATGAGCAAGTTATATCCGGCGACGTACTTTTTGATGGCAGTGTAGGACGAGTTGATTTGCCTGGATGTAATGCGCAAGACTTGGTGGACTCTGTGCAGAAAAAAATGTATGCCCTCCCCGATCAATATGTAGTTCATCCAGGGCACGGTGGCGCTACTACTATTGGGAAAGAAAAGAAGACCAATTATTTTATTGGAGAAAATTACAGCCGCTTCTAACTAGCGAACTTTCTTAAGTGTAAAAGCGAAAGTACTTCCGACTAATTCCGAACTGCGAACAGAGATCGTTTGTTTGTGCCCTTCGATAATGTGCTTGCAAATTGCAAGGCCAAGACCCGAGCCTCCTTCGTTACGTGATCTGCTTTTATCTACGCGATAAAAGCGCTCAAAAATGCGCGGTATGTGCTCTTTGGCTATACCCATTCCATTATCCGCAACTTCAATCAAGATATTATCATCCATATCATAGAAGCGAATACGAGTCTCGCCGCCCTCACGACCATAGTTGATACTATTGACCAATAAATTCGTGTACACCTGCTGAATCCTTTTTGGATCTGCTTCAACCCAAATAGATTTTTCGTTCGCATTCTTCAATCGCAAAGTGATGTTCTTTTCACGCGCTTGTTGTTCAAGTGAATCCATCATTTGGCGGGCCATTTCCACAATGTCAAAGCGCACCATTTCAAATTGCAATCCATCACTTTCAAATCGCGTAATTTGATCTAGATCCTGCAACAAATCCGTAATTCGATCACAATTGTTAGATGCCTTTTGTAAAAATTTCTTGGTCAGATCTTTATCGTCAAGCTCGCTTTCAAGCAATGTGTCAACATATCCTTGAATATTGAAAATGGGTGTTTTCAATTCATGCGCTAGGTTTCCGATGAATTCCTTTCTGAAATTCTCGGTTGCACGCAAATCCTTGACCTCTTGAATTTTCTCTTTTGCCCAGTCGGCAACTTGTTCATTTACTAAACCAAGTACATCAGAACTCATGCGAATGCTAGGCTTGATGTCGCCACCTGTTACTTTAAGCGCGTGAATCGTTTTATAGATAATCTTTACCTTGCTGTAAAGGAACCGTTCAATAAACGTGAAAATGATAAAGTAGGAGATTACAAATCCTAATATGACAAACACCAATACCCACAGCCATTCGAATTCTCTTTCAAGAAAATAAACGACCAAGAAATAAGTGACGGCCAACAATCCCGTGATGAGGGATGCTGAAACAATCGATACGCTTTTTGGTGAGTTTTGGGTCATTAAGGCTCAAATTTATAGCCTACGCCCTTAACTGTTTTAAAATTATCATCACCAAGTTTTTCACGAAGTTTGCGGATATGAACATCGATGGTCCTGTCACCCACGATTACATCGTTTCCCCAGACATTTGCCAAGATAGTTTCTCTAGTGAAAACGCGACCTGGAGCGGAAGTCAAAAGAGCAAGCAATTCAAATTCCTTTTTAGGTAAATTGAGCTGGACTCCTTCCTTAAAAACCACATATCTTTCCTTGTCTATCACAATTCCATGAGACGGCGCTTCCTTTACTTCGATTTCCGCACCACTATTTCTTCTAAGCAATGCCTTTACTCTTGAAACAAGCACTCTTGGCTTGATAGGCTTTGCGATATAATCATCTGCGCCAGCATCAAATCCTGCAATCTGCGAATAGTCTTCGTTTCGTGCAGTCAAGAATGCGATAAGCACATTTTTCAAATTATCATCATCTCTTAGCTCTCTGCATGTTTCCATCCCGTCCATGCCTGGCATCATCACATCTAATAAAACTAAATCGGGATTATTTTTCCGAGCCAACTCTAGACCGTCGCGCCCGTTGTTCGCAGTGAATACTTCAAACCCTTCCTTTTCCAGATTAAATCCAATTAAATCTAGAATGTCCTGTTCGTCATCTACGAGAAGTACTTTCTGTTTGTTCATGCGGTAATTTTTCGCTTTTTATAACGATGCAAAGCTACCATTACATCGTTAAGCTAAGGTTAATAAACCCTTAATGCTAGGCTATGGAAATCGTTAAAGTTTGTAGCAATATCGGAAATAGTTGCTTATTTCGCTGCATGAAGAATAACTATTATAACGGCAAGACTATTTGGATCACCGGAGCCTCAAGTGGTATCGGTGAAGAATTGGCCTATTTACTTACTTCAGCTGGCGGCACGCTTATTCTCAGCGCTCGTCGAGAAGAAGAATTGGAGCGAGTAAAGAAAAATTGCAATAGCAGTAATGTCTTCATCTACCCTCTCGATCTTGGAAATGAGGACAGCGTAAGAACAACCGCAGAAAGTGTATTAGCTACATTTCCTGCCATCGATATTTTATTCAACAATGGCGGAATTAGTCAAAGAGGCGAAGCTGTAGAAACCGCATTGGAAGTGGATCGTAGAATTTTTGAAGTGAATTTTTTTGGAAATATTTTACTCTCAAAAATGGTGGGGCGTCAGATGGTTGCAAATAAAAAAGGTCAAATCGTTATCACATCAAGTCTTGTCGGAAAATGGGGATTCTATTTGCGTTCTTCTTATTCTGGTTCTAAACATGCATTGCACGGATACTATGAATCTATGCGAATGGAAGTGGAAAAAAGTGGTGTTGCCATTTCCCTAGTTCTACCTGGATTTACACAGACCAATATTTCAAAACACGCACTCAAAGGTGATGGAACAGCGAGCAATGAATTAGACAGTAACCAATCTTCAGGACTAAGTCCTGCATTCGTTGCCCAAAAGATTTTGAATGGTGTCGCGAAGAAAAAATATGAGATTTCAGTTGGCCGCACTGAGGCTCTGGGATTGATAGTTCGAAGGTATTTTCCAGCGCTATTTCATCGTCTCGTTAGAAAATGGAGCGCTCGATAACAGAATAAAAATTAGTCAACTAGCTAACCATTTTCGTTGTACGTTTGTAGCGATATCCATCCCTATCAATGGTCGCTCGAATTTTTTACTTCACCCTCTTTGCATCTAGCCTTATCGCATGTGGCGAAAAGCCTGCTGCTGTAGCGATTGTAGCCCCGACCAGAGCAGATTACATTATAGTAGACGAGCCCGTTCATCCTGATTTAGATTCCATCGGAACTGGTGAAGTACTTAATGAATTTTCAGACTATGTAGATCTTTATGTGCTTGTTGCAGACACCGGAACAAGCTATTATAATCTTCGCTCTATCATGATATCTTCTGCAGAAAAACTTGAGCAAGAAATAGACACGATGGGAAGGGAATTTAATTCTGAAAAAAACCTCATTGCTCTTCCTCTTGATTCAGAAGATGAAATGTGGGCTGGAGATTATTATCCTCGTCGATTTACATCCAACTACTTGAGTCTCGAATATCTCGATTACTATGAGGAAAACGCGGGTGACTCCACCATCGTCCTTGTTTCGGGAATTTATGATACTGAGAATTCTGCAGATAGCGCACTCGCAAAAGTCAAGGCTGTACTACCAAGTGCACGTCTTATCAAAACCAAGCTATATCAAGGCTGCATGCACTAATCTTTGATTTTGCTAAAGCGCAATGCTTTTAGCATAAAATCAGGAAGAGGCTTCAATGGATCACGTTTTTCAACATTCAAGAATACGCCCCATTTTTCAATGATAGGAACTTTGTACACCTCGATCATTTCAATGAGTGTGCGGTCTTTATCGTGGATGTAAGTGCAGTGTACTTTCGTATTTCCCATGCTCAAAGCATCATTGCTATCACAAGTAAAGCCATAGCCAACTTTAGCTAGGTCATCGCCCAAGGCTTTCATTCCCTTTACATCAAATCCAATATGCGCAAAGCCAGTATCACCCCAGATACGATCTTTAAAAATGAACTCAGGAGTGCGCTCAAGTGATTGAATCAACTCGATATAAGTCTTACCAGTAACTTTAGCAAATCCACCACCTGGTTGTGCTGATTGTGTGAGCAAAACACGTCGGTATTTAGAGTCTCCACCTCCAAGCGCCTTCCAGTCTTCGAAAACTCCAGTACTATCATAAACAATCTCGTCAAACCCTAACACTCCAGCATATAGCTCGAGCGCCTTTTCCATGTCACTCACTCCTGTACTGCATCCTACTACTCCTCCGCTATGGTGCTTTTGATCCGTGTACCAGCCGCTGCCTTGAAGAAATTGCCAAATATTTTTATCTGGATCTTGGATATAAAATGTCTTGCGTCCCATTGGGTCATTTTCTAAAGGAGTAAGACCTGGTGCATTATTTTCTTTGCAGAAAGAATACGACTTTTCAATATCGAGGCATTTCACTTGCGTAATACAGATGCCTAGGTCGCCCACTTTCACCTCGAATGGTGCAGGTTTAGCAACAAAAGATGTAGGCTGAATAACCTCGATAGCACAACCACCTTGTAGATTGACAACCATACTTGCGCGCTTGGTAATATTGTCACCATTGCAGTAAACACGCATCAACGGAGCTTGAGCAACACTATCAAAAAAAGGAATATTTAATCCAAAAAACTTTCGGTAAAAAGCTAATGACTCATCCATTTTGCTAACAGCCACTCCTATGTGCTGAAGCCCGTTAATTCTCTTATACATGCGCTTATTTTGATATTGAAAGAATGTAATCTGAACATTCCTTTTTCAAGGATTCTAAACTTTTCTTTTTCTCTGAATTCTTCGACTGAAAAGACAACCAACGATTAGTAGATTGGAATTTTCTATATGCCCTTAACCAGCCAATAGCAATGCGTCCAGCCAATAAAACTCCTAATAACCCAATGCACCATTCCATCCAACTGCACTGCGTAAATAATTTAATTGGAATAGAAATAATTCCCAAATAAATAGGAACTAGAAATGTCCAAAGTGCCATTCTAAGGGAGTTCTTGAATAGCGGGTCTTTGATTTTATTTTTTATAAAAATATCAATTGGCTTTTCTATTGGTAAGAATAGAATTCTTGCAAGTAGATAGATTGGAGTTAAAAAGCCAAGAACCAAAGCCATAAGGTTGGCCTTCAGTTTTGACGCCGACAATGATGATGTTGTAAAACCATTCTCCTTGCAGATTGAATTGAGTTCAATAATTTTTGCGCTCATTTCCTCTCCGCGACTATCCGATTCAAATGCTTTGATGAATTTCTGATAAAAATCAAATTGCTCTGAAAGCTTTCGACTAGCGCTCAACTCGAAACAAAGTTCTCTGCTCTGAATAATAGCATCGTAAAGCTCTTCCTTTTGAACGTCAATCATCAAATCGCTCAATGCCTTTCTAGCTTCCTCCATTAACTCTGCAATAGCCTTTGCTGAATCGACTTTATAAACACTTCGCCACTTCTCTACTTCTATTGGCTTTCCAAATTTTATAAGAAGTTCTGGGTGATATTCATAAAAATCTGAGTAATCCAAACCTACAGGTAGAATGACTAAGTCATGCATATTAGGCTTGCTTTCTAAAGCACCGAAAGCGAGTCGGCCAAGCCCTTTCTTAAACGGTATCAACTGTTTCTTCCCGCGATGGGTTCCCTCTGGGAACATTGATACTACGGCATGATACTCCAATCTATCATAGCACTCTTCAAATATTTTGGTATTTGCATCGCGCATATTACCCACCCCATCACGTTCGCGATATACGGGCATCATGTTGAAATTGTGGAGTAGCTTTTTTATCAGACCATTTTTAAAAATATCAGCTCGTGTAAGCCAATGCAATTGTTTGGGTGAGAAAAAACAAATAAGCACGGGATCCAACATTGCATTTTGGTGGTTTGAAATGAGTAATACTGGTTTATTCTTTGGAAAATTTTCCAAGCCCGTAATCTCATGTCTGCACACAAACGTCTTCGCCCCTTGTCGAAGGAAGGGGCGTAAGGCTAAATAAAGTATGGATCCTGTTTTTGGCAACGACTAAACCCTTATTCGTGATAGTTAATCACTTTATGACCACCTGCCATTAGATATTTATCTTTTTTGAATAGCGCCACATCTGCCGCCATCATTTCTTCTACTAGCTGCTCAAGGCTGTGCTTGTTTTCCCAGCCCAATTTTGCTTTAGCCTTAGATGGATCGCCAATCAGCAAATCGACTTCTGTTGGACGGAAGTACTTCGGATCAACTTCAATAAGAACTTTTCCTGTTTTCTTGTCGATTCCTTTTTCCTCTACTCCTTCGCCTTTCCATTCAAGTTCGATGTCAACGTGCTTAAATGCTAGTTCACAGAAATACTTCACTGAGTATGTTTTGCCGGTAGCGAGTACATAATCGTCAGCTTCTTCCTGTTGCATCATTAACCACATTCCCTCAACATAATCCTTTGCATGTCCCCAGTCGCGCTGTGCATCTAGGTTTCCGAGGTATAATTTATCTTGAAGGCCGAGCGAAATTTTCGCCGCAGCTCTTGTGATCTTTCTCGTAACGAATGTTTCACCTCTCAATGGTGATTCATGATTGAAAAGAATACCATTGCAAGCATACATACCATATGCTTCGCGATAATTCTTAGTAATCCAAAACGCATAAAGTTTTGCTACAGCATATGGACTTCTAGGATAAAATGGGGTGGTTTCGCTTTGCGGAACCTCTTGCACTTTACCGTACAATTCGCTGGTAGATGCTTGATAGATTTTGGTCTTTTTTTCACGACCTAAAATACGAATCGCCTCAAGTAGACGAAGGGTGCCTGTACCGTCAGCATTGGCTGTATATTCAGGTGTTTCAAATGACACGTGAACGTGGCTCATTGCCGCGAGATTATAAATTTCATCAGGCTCGATTTGCTGTACGAGACGAATCAAATTGGTAGAATCGGTAAGGTCGCCGTAGTGAAGTGTCATCTTCACGCCTTCTTCATGTTGGTCTTGATACAAGTGATCAATACGATCAGTATTAAACAAAGAACTTCTTCGTTTAATACCATGAACTTCATATCCTTTGCTTAGAAGTAATTCCGCAAGGTATGCACCATCCTGACCTGTGATACCTGTGATTAGCGCCTTCTTTCTTTCCATCATTCGTAATAGTTAAGGCCGCAATTTACAACGATTAGCCCAAATCTACCTCAGTCTTAAATTGGATTTCGCTGAGTCGCTTGTAGACACCATCAGCATTTGCGATTAATTCTTGGTGTGTTCCCGATTCGACTACCCTTCCACCCTCTAAAACAATGATCTTATCTGCAGCGATAATTGTAGATAATCGGTGCGCAATCACAATAGAAGTGCGGTCTTTCATCAGATCGTCTAAGGCTGCCTGCACAAGCTTTTCACTTTCACTATCAAGGGCTGATGTAGCTTCATCGAGGATAAGAATTGTCGGGTTGCGCAATACAGCGCGAGCGATAGCGATGCGTTGACGTTGTCCACCACTCAATTGAATTCCTCGCTCACCGACAACGGTGTTGAGCCCATCTGGGAAAGATTCAATGAACTGAAGTGCGTTTGCCTTTTTAGCAGCAGAGATAATTTCTGCTTCTGATGCATTTGGCTTGCCATAAGCAATGTTTTCTCGAATAGTACCACCGAAAAGAATTACTTCTTGCGGCACATAGGCCATCTGGCTTCGAAGCGCAGAAAGTTCAAAAGTGGAGGCATCACGACCATCAAATTGAATAGACCCAGCGATAGGTTCGTAGAACTTTTGTAGTAGCGAGGCGATGGTTGATTTACCCGAACCCGAAGAGCCCACTAACGCAATTTGTTGTCCTGCTTTTACTTCGAAAGACACTTTCTTCAAAACTTGAATATCTGGACGCGAGGCATAGTGAAATTCAACATCCTTGAAATTCACGTTGCCATGAATCATGTCCTCCTTAGGAGCAGTTTCTAGTGAAATCTCTTCCGTTTTCATGGATAAAATTTCCATCACACTTTCGATCACACCAATGCTTCTGCTGAGCGACCCCATTTGTGCCGCGAGTCCACCAATCGAGCCTGCGACAAGACCTGTAACGAAAACAAACTCAGATATAACGTTGCCAGGGATTTCGCCTTGATCTCTCAAATAAGCCCCAACACCCATTACAATTCCCAGCGCTCCGAAAAGAAATATGATAATGAAAGTACCGAATACGCCACGCCAGATGGCTCCTTTCATTGCCACTTTGCGAATAGCTTGAATGCCAATGACGAAACGATTTGCTTCGAAGCGCTCGCTTGTAAACGATTTCACATTGACAATACCCGTCAGTGATTCATTAACGATGACGCCGCTTTCAGCTACTTTATCTTGTGTTTCTTTTCCTAGTTTCCTAATGAATTTCCCAAACAATACCATCACCACAATCATCACGGGAAGCGTGAGAAGCATCACGAGGGTGAGCTTATACGAGTAGCTAATCAGCCATCCAATACCCACCAATATGATGACAGTCTGACGAAGGAATTCAGCGAGCGTTACCGTAAGTGTTTCTTGTATCGTACTGATATCGCTTGATAGTCGGCTTGCGAGATCTCCCACCCTGCGTTCATTAAAGAATTGCATGGGCATTCTGATAATCGTACTGAAAGCATCTTTTCGCAATTCGAACATTGCATTTTCTGTCACATAGGCAAAGATGTACACTCGAAAAAATGAGAATATCCCTTGTATGATGAGCAATGCCACGAGCGCAGCGAGTGTCATACCTGTATCCCCCAATGATTCATCAACACCAATGGCATGAAGTGCATTAGTCATGAACTTTCCTCCAGGCATTGCACTTTGCTCAACCGGAGTAACTAGCCTACCTAGCAAAGCAGTAATCACAATTACCAATAAGCCTGACACAACAAGCAAGAGATTACCAAGTAAGAAGAGATACTTGTCTTTTTTGAGATATTTAAATACACCCCAACTGCGCTTTAAAGCTTCTTTGGAGATTTTCTTCTTTTCCTTTTTTTCGTCTTTTTCCAAAATAAAAATCCCGGCTAATGAGATAGCCGGGACGAAGGTACTTTTACTTTTTGGACAACAGCAATACTATTGTCACAATTGGATTAATATCCGCTGTGTGTCTTCTTAATTTTTTTCAATGCTTTCTCGAGTTCGCGAGCCTTAAACTCCGTGTACTCTACATCAGGTGTTAGTTCTCTGTATTCAGAATCCCATCTCACCTTTACATAATGATCCACTAGTAAAGGAAATTCAGCATTTTCAATAGGCTTGAATAGTCCCATGTCGATATTGCACTCATAACCAATTTTTCTCTGTGGCATCTTTCGAGCATCTACATAAACCTTTTTATTCACGTATGCTTTTCCGCCAAACCAGACCTCGTATTCGTGACCTACAGGTAGCACGAATTCGTAAGAGCCATTTTCTTTTCCAAAAAATGAAACATAGATCTCTTGATCTTGATAGACAATGACATTCACATTGGAAGCTTCTACTGCACCGTCTTTGAATACATCGATTTCGTAGATTTTCCCTTGGAGAATGAAATGATCTCCTTCAATTTCTTTCTTCGCTTGAGCTCCTAAAGATAGAAGAGCTAACATTCCAAATAATAGCGTTTTCATATTGCTTAATTATTAATATCCATATGCGTTGAGAACAGACATAATTCTGTTCTTCATTTGTTCTGTATGTTTATAATCCCAAACCAAGGTTTTCTTTCTTGGTATGTATTGGGCTTTGGCCATCGGCATTTGATTCATAAAATCAAGACCCATCAAGCCAGTATCCTTAAAAAGGGCAACATCCACTTGCATTTTCAAAGCCTTTAAATCCTCAGCATCTTCATAAAACTTAGTGATATCTACTTCGATAAGCTTTTGAACATATTCTTCTGTTCCGTACTTAACGAGATAAACCTTTCTATATGGAAGATTGCAGGAATACTTTCCTTTCCCTGCAGAATAAACTTCCCCGAGCATTTTATTATCTGACCAAAACTCAACTTTAACTCCGTCTAATGGCTTTTCCACGGAATCAGACAAGTTCATTTTTGTGATTTTTCCGTAAAAATTAATCATCTCACCTTCAGGCGCTTGCGCAATCATATGAGACGACCATAATAGAATCAATAGGGTTATGACGCTTTTCATGGAATAAATTATTTGGTTTTTATACTGTTAAACCCAAATAATAGTTACACCCAAATCAATGACTTTAACAGATTTTTGAAAATATATGTACCTACATTATATGTATATACATATATTTGCCCCATGTCAATAGAAAACGACATCAAACAAACAAAGTTTATTAGTGAGTATCATAAACTCGCTGTGAATGTGCTGTTTAGCGCCAGCTGGCTAAGTGACAAGAATTTACAGGTCATGAAACCCTTCAAACTGACACCTCAACAATTCAATATTCTTAGAATATTGAGAGGTCAAAAGGGATCTCCGCTCTCCGTTAATAGTTTGATTGAGCGAATGATTGACAAAAGCAGCAATGTGTCACGTCTGGTTGACAAACTAGAAGATAAAGGATATGTAGAGCGCAAGACATGCCCTAGCGATAGAAGACAAGTACATGTGATCATTACTGAAAGCGGTTTAGAGTTTATTGGAAAATTGGACGAACCGATGAGTAAACTAGACGCTCACATTAAGGCACTGTCTTTGGAAGAAGCCGCAACGCTCAACCACCTATTAGATAAAATGAGAAATAGTAAATAAGCATACAAACTACAATTAATAAATAACAATGAAAAAAGTAATCTTAGCCTTAGCAGTAGTTGCACTTAGCGCAACTGGAGCATTCGCTCAATTGAAAGATGGTAAATTCAACATCGACTACAAAACTTCTACAATCAACTGGTACGCTACAAAAGCAACTGGTAAGCATGATGGTACTGTACGTGTATCTAGCGGACAAGTAACTGTTGCTGGCGGTAACGTGACAGCAGGTAAAGTGAAGGTAGACATGAACAGCATCGCTGTAACAGACATTAAGGATGCAGAAACAAATGCAAACTTGGTCAACCACTTGAAAAGCCCAGATTTCTTTGAAGTAGCTAAATTTCCAGATGCAAACTTCGAAGTAACTTCAGTTACAGCGAAAGCTGACAAAGCAACTGGTAACACTCACGTTGTAAATGGTAAAATGACCATCAAAGGAATCGCTCAGGATGTTTCTTTCCCAGCGAAAGTAACAGGCACTGATGCTTCATTGACTATCAACGGAACACTTACACTTGACCGTTCTAAGTTTGATATCCGTTTTGGTTCTGAGACTTTCTTCGGAAGTCTTGGTGACAAAGCAATCAGCAATGACATGAAATTGGTAGTGAACTTGATCGCTAACAAAAAATAATTTTCAATAGAAAATGAAAAACCCGAGCGTTGCTCGGGTTTTTTTTTGCCTTATTTTTTATTCTTCAACATTCGCTTTCGATCAGGATCCTCATGAAAAAAGTATCTGAAGTCTAATGTCAGATAGCTTCCAGAGAGCGCGTAATTAATCCTTGTTGGATTGGTATTGATATCAAACTGCACAGCGGTTTGGGCAATGTCCGCAAAAGGTCTATGGAAGGAAGCTCCAAAATAAAAATACCCATCTTCTTTCGTACGGTATTCAAAACCATAATTTGCGAGCAGCGCCACTTGCACCCAGCTGTTCTTGAAAGTTCTTTGAAAAAAATCAAAACGCAACGTATCTCTTCTCGAACTCACTTGACTTTGAACATCTGTCGGATATAAATCGATTGATACGCCACCGCTCGCATTCATATAAAGCTGATCCCCAAGTCGCACATAGATCATCCCCTGCAGTGGAATTTCATAGCCAATGAAACGAAAGTCCAACTCTTGCTTCTCCTCTAAAATGGGATGGTCAAATGTCAAGGTGTAATTTCTTTGAACAAGATTGATTCCTGTTTCAAAACTCCAGTTTTTATTTAACCCTCTTCTGATCACCATCCCCATTGTCACTCCGAGGTTGGGTTTGTTGGTAACAGAAAGATCTTCGCTAGAAGTTGTGATTTCCCCAGTACCAAAAAACTTACTGGTAATAATGGGTTTGATTTGGATACCGAGCGTAGTGACATTTTCTTGGGCAACAGCAGTCAATGCTGATAACAACACTACTAAAAACAAGCTTATTTTAATGCCTATTCTGAAATCCATTCACTAACGTATTCAATCGGTTTTCGATGACTCTTTGGCCATTCCTCATTTGTGTAGCCTACATAAAACAATCCTAGGCATTTATCATTTTCACCAAGGCTCAAAAACGTATTCATTTCTTTGGTGTAGATCAAAGCTGGCGTAGCCCAAAATCCTGCAAGCCCATAGGCAGTGCAAGTCAAGTGTATGTTTTGAACAGCACAAGCTACCGCTTCTACCTCTTCGATTTCTGCAATTTTCAAAGCTGGGTCGCGCTCCATACAGATGGCAATGACAGCAGATGCCAACATAGGGCGTTGTGACATTTTATCAAATTTAGCTTGTTTAAACGACTCCGGTGTTGTTTTAGTCTTGTAGAGTTCTGGTAAAAATTCTGCAATTCTCTTGCGTCCATCGCCCATAAAAACCTTGAATCTCCACGGCTGCGTCATGCCATGAGAAGGTGCCCAGATGGCATTATTGAGCAATAATTCTATCTGCTCCCGATGCACTTGTCTGGAGCTAAATTTTTCAGGAGCTATTGATCGGCGATTTTTGATCACTTCCGTGATTTCGCTCAAATTATATTTCATAATGAGATTGACGAATTAATGGTGCAAAGCTACATTTCAAATTAGCGTTGCCCTTACTTTTGAGCAATATTATGACAATGAAGACAATTATTATAACAGGCGCCGGCACCGGAATGGGAAAGGCAACGGCTCAAACGCTCTCCAAAGACCCATCAAACAGGCTTGTGCTTGTCAGCAGAAGCATCAACAACCTTCAAGACACCTTAGCTTCTCTAGAAAATGCCGACCAACACCTCATCGCACCGATTGATGTGAGAGATGCAGATGGATGGAAAAAATTCTATCACGCACAAGGTCCAAACTTTACAATTGAAGGTGTATTTGCCAATGCAGGTATTGGTGGTGAGAATCACTATGGAGAAAATGATCGTTGGGATGAAATCATATCTATCAATCTCACCGGAACCTATGTGACGATTATGGAAGCCTTGCCATTTATCCGCAAGTCAAAACAAAACTTTCGAAATATCGTGATCACCTCTTCATGTTTAGGAAGATTTGGAGTTCCTAATTACACCGCATATTGCACAGCAAAGACGGGACTCTTGGGCCTCACAAAAAGCCTAGCTGTTGAACTAGGAAGCGAAAAAATCTTGGTAAATGCGATTTGTCCAGGTTGGGTTGAGACGGATATGGCGCGTGCAGGAATTCAAATGTTAGCAGATAAAATCGGAATGGACTATCAAAAGACATTCGATGATCAGATGAGTATTGTCCCACTTCAGCGAATTTCGCAACCAGAAGAAATTGCTGAATTAGTGAAGTTTCTTCTTTCCGGTCTTCAAACTAGCATGACTGGGCAAGGCATCGATATCAATAATGGTTCATACATGATTTAATCATGAAAAAAAGTATCCTCTTCATTTTTCTTTCCTTCAGCATTGGAATGTCGGCGCAAACCGATTCAGCGATGATAGCCTCCATTTACCAAGAAGCATTAGTAAATGGCGAGTGTTATGAAAATCTGCGTGTCTTATGCAAAGATGTCGGCAATAGAATCGCTGGCTCTAAAAACGCAGAAAGAGCTATGGAATGGGGTGTTCGCGTAATGAAAGGATATGCATTAGATAGTGTTTATACAATGCCCGTTGAAGTACCACATTGGGAGCGTGGTAAGAAAGAAGTAGGCTGCTACGCATCTAAAAAATCCAATGAATGCTTCGATATTGTGGCACTTGGCGGTTCTGTTGGAACGGACAATGCAATTAATGCCTATGTCATCGAAGTAAAATCGATTCAACAGTTGAGAGATTTACCAGAAGAAAAAGTAAAAGGTAAAATTGTTTTTTTCAATAAAGCAATGGATCCAATGCTCATCAATACTGGCGCAGCTTATGGCGGAGCATATGACATTAGGTCTGATGGCCCGAGCGAAGCTGCTAAGAAAGGTGCTGTTGGATGCTTAATCAGATCACTTACGCTTGCTGATGACAAATTCGCGCATACGGGTGGAACGCAATATCAAGATGGAGTAACGAAAATTCCAGCAGCGGCACTTAGCAGTGTTGATGCTCGCTTATTAAGCCAAGCATTGGTAAAAGACAACGAATTACTTTTCACTCTTCATCTGACATGTAAACTTTTCCCTCGTGTAATGCAGGGAAATGTGATTGGAGAAATTCGAGGAAGCGTTCATCCTGAAAAAGTAATTGTGGTTGGCGGGCACCTTGATTCATGGGATGTTGGAGAAGGCGCACATGATGACGGAACAGGTGTTACACAAAGCATTGAAGTGTTGCGTATTTTGAAGACCATTGGATACAAGCCAAAATATACGATTCGAGCGGTTCTTTTCATGAATGAAGAGTTTGGTAATGACGGCGGAGAAACTTACGCTCGCGTTGTGAAAGAAATGAATGAGGAGCATATTGCCGCTATCGAAAGTGATGGCGGCGGACTAACTCCGCAAGGCTTCAATCTTCAGGGGAATGAAAAACAATTGGCACAGCTTCAATCATGGGCACCACTCTTCGAGCCATATCAGTTGTTTCGATTCAAACCAGGCTGGAGCGGGGTGGATATTGGACCATTAAAAAACGATACTATAGGACTGTATGGTCTATCGGTAGATAGCCAGCGATATTTTGATTTTCATCATTCGAATAATGATATTTTCGAAAATGTAAATAAACGAGAGCATACGCTCGGCGCAGCGGCCATGGCGGGATTGGTCTACTTAATTGATCAACACGAAACTTCTAAGTAAATGAAGAAAGGGATCAAAAATGAAAACAATTGATTTCATTTTTAATCCCTTTCAAAGCTGAAAATAAATTTTGTTATCGATTCTCGATAATCAATCGTTGTGTTGTGTGTTCGCCCTTAGATTCAAATACTATTGTGTAAACACCTGCTGCTAGTTGCTTGTCAACAAGCATAGGAGTATTCAACTCTGCATCCACTTGTACTTGATTTGTATAAACCAATTTCCCCATCATATCAAACATGCTCACGTGCAGCATCGTTTGCTCGTCTGAATTTACAAGAAGATTCAAGTCTGATCCATTCGCAGGGTTTGGATATACACTCGCTGTGTAAGATATCTCAGTAGTGATCTCTTCACGGCTCACAGCTGGTTCGTCCATCAAATTGTTTGTAATTGTAAAGAATGAACTTGTACCTGCCACTCGAACGCACACAGCTGGTCCCCATGGGCCTGAATAATCATAGGTGAAGATTGGACGAATTCTAACATCGTAAAATGCTCCGTTCTGTGCTTGTGGAACTTGAGCAAATCTGAAAAATCTGCTCGCTGTCATACTTTGTAGTGTAAACGGCGCTTGTATTCCATTCTGATTTGTAAATTGAATTTCATAACCGATTGCAGTGCAAACACGCGGATTAAATGATATCCAAACATTTCTTGGAACTGCCCCATAGCTCGAACAGCTAAAATTCGAATTCACGCTTACTGCTGGAGGATTTCCTATTGTCAAGGTGCATCCCGCCAACGGTGGGACAGTCAACATTTCTTCTTGACCTAGTGAATTTGGAAGAAGGAAAATAGCTTCAATTTCCAAATTGTAAGAACCTCCATATTCTATTCCTTGAACACTCTCTAACGGAATGTTGGTTGAACCAAAGCTTTGATAGTTGTTTACCTCGCTGGTTGCATTATTTGTAAAAATAAAATTGTAGTTTGATGTACCCGCATGCGGCGCTTTCAAGACAGAGCATACAGCATATGGGCCAAGGTTTGTAGGACAACCAGATCTTCTCAAGAACTGGCTATTAATTGTAAATGAACCAGTACCCAATGCACTATTGTAGTTTCGAACTCCTATGTAATAAACTTCACCAGCAGTCAAGTCATCTGTATTAAATCGCTCACCTCCTATTCCGCTTACCAAGTTTACACTTGTTACTGAGTGATAGGAAGCATCCACTAATTCAATGATTGCATCGAAAGCCGAAGTAGTAACTTGGAATGTTGCGCCATTGGTTGGAGCAGTAAATCTGAACCAAATATCTTCCCCCGTTAAGTCTGCACTCTGCGTTATTTGAGTCGATGTTGCACCAACGAGAGTTCCTGCAGTATTTGCATTCAAAGGAAATGCTCCCAAAGTGATTGGACGAGCAGTCCAAGGGTTATCGTAAGCTACACATGGCCCGTCGATACATGATCCGTCATCGATAAATGCAAATGGATTGTAAGTGCATGCGTCTGGATCTGTGCAACCAAAACAGAATCCGCCACCGATAGAAAAATAAGTTGATGTGAAAGAAATACCATCACCTGAAATATTTCCAGTGTCGGTGCCATTAATAGTCCATTCCACTTCTTCAGGATATCCCGACCCCTGCACGCTGAAATAATAACATCCATCTGGAAGACACAGACTTTGCAGTTCATAAGAAAGCGGATATCCAAGAGTCCCAGACATTACTAATGTCATTGCTTCATCTCTAATTTCATATGTACCATCATCCCATCCATCCCCTACATAGTCAACAAGTTCAAGAGTTAGACAATTTTCTGTACAGCATGAAGCGTCATCGATCGTTGCTTCTGCCTTGTAATTACAAGCAAGCACGTTCGTGCAGCCAATACAAGTTGTATAGTCACATGAGCCATCATTGCATGTTGCGTTTGAATCATAATTACAAGCCAAGGGATCATTGCAGCCAAGTTGACCAGGGCCTAACAAGAAATGTACATCACGCTGATATGCCTCAAATGTTGGATTATTTGGGAAAATTCCTGATTCAATCACTGTACTTGTATTCAAGTAAGTTACCGTAAATGTGCCGTCATCCCAGCCATCGCCATATGCATCGTATAATTCGATGACATAACAGCCATCAGAAAGACATACAATATTCGATGAAGGTGCTGCGTCGGAATACAATCCAAAGATTTCGGTACCATTATCATCTTTCAATGAATAGGCAACCTCACCAGGAAAGTCGCAATCTGAGATTTCAATCTGTATACAATTATTATAGCAACAAGAGCCATCATTGAAAGATGCTGATGGGTCATAGTTGCACGCACTCATATCTGTACAGCCTCCATTTAAATAGGAGTTTGATTGATCATTTCTTGCTTCCCAAGAAAACTGAAACAAGCTAGAAGCTTGTGCATTCAAGGAAATAAGAAGAATAATTATAGGGGTAATCAAGCACTTCATGTCACTCTTTTTAAGGGTATGTGACATTGATACGTATAGAAACGAAAAAAGGTTATGCCATTTGCATGACATAACCTTTTTTTTACTGTTTATACCTGATTTTAACAGTTCGAACCGAAAGCTCCTAGAAGCTGAATCAAGTCAGCCACACCGATGATACCATCGTTGTTAAGGTCTTCTGGGCAAGTGTCATCAACAGCGTTGATGATACATGAACCGTCATCGATTAAAGCTGCTGGATCGAAGTTCTCTGCTTGAGAGTACGTACATCCTTGGCAAGAATCGTATTCACAAAGTGTACAATCGCTGAATCCAGCGTTTGCATCATAGTTACAAGCTAATGGCTCCATACAACCTGGAGTACAGTTACCTGAACCAGTGCTGAATTGAACACCTGCAGCGCTTACGCCACCTGTGATAATACCATTGTTTGTTCCAGTAAGGATATAGCTAACCTCACCTGGGAATGTTCCACCACCTACAGTAATTCTGTAGCAACCGTCTGGCAAGCAGAAAGTAGCCGTTGCAGTAGAACCACCAGCTGGTACTGTACCCGTGCCAACAATAGCACCAGTTGACTCGTCAGTGATTACAGCAGTGTTACCGTTCCAACCATCTCCGAATGAATCGTTCATGATAAGAGTAATACAGTTATCATAGCAGCATTCAACTGGGTTAGAAATAGTAGCGTTTGGATCGAAGTTACATGCAGTATTGTCTGTACAACCAGCACAAGAATCGAATTCGCAAGAACCGTCATCGTCTGTTGCTGCTGGATCGAAGTTACAAGCACCAGCGTCAGTACATCCGCAAACACCAGCACCTACAGTGAATCCAAGAGTTTCAGCTTCACCAGCGATGATCACGTTTCCGTTTGCATCTTCCAATGACCAAGAAATTTCAGCATCCCAGTCTCCACCACCTACAGTGATATTGTAGCAACCATCTTCTAGACAGAATACATCAAATCCAGTTTCTGGACCCACGAAGTTGTTTGCATCAACAGAACACTGAGCATCATCGATAGAGCCAGTAGCAACGATGTTGCCTGCAAGGTCTTCGATAGCGTATGTAGCATCGTTCCATCCGTCACCGAATTCATCGTTCATATTCATAATAACAGCGATACCATTTGTACAAGTAACGCAAGAGAAGAATTCGCAAGAAGCATCATCCACGTTAGCTACATCATTGTAGTTACAAGCACATGGATCTGTACAACCTTGAACAACTGGAGAACACTGGAAGTCGATAGAGAAAGCTCCATCAAATAGATCATCTTGGAAGTCACCATTTGTATCAGCTGCACCTGCAGTAATGTACACATAATAGTTAGTACCAACCGTAGAAATGAATTCTACTACTGCATCATCTCCAGAGAAGAATCCACAACCAGCATCTGTAGCATCGTCATCAGCAGATACAACGCAAGTATATGGTCCACCGCAAGCAGCAGCAGATAATACCTCTATACGTGTATCGATAGCAGATCCGCAAGTGCTAATAGTGTGGAATTGGCCATCACCAACGAAAGTGTACCACACACCGTTATCACCGTTAGAAACACCACAAGCTGTTGGAGCACCAGTAGCAGTTGAAAGTGCAGTAGTACCAGCGATAACCTCGTTGCAGTTCAATGTGAACGCACTAGCGCAAAGGTCGTTTGCTGGAGGTCCATCATAAGCACATGATCCATCTTCAACAGTTGCATCTGGGTTGTAGTTGCTCGCGAATGGGTCAGTACATCCAACGTAAATTAGATCTGCCGTGAAAGTATAGTCACCGCAATCTGCTGGAGCATTAGTATAAACTAAGAAATAGTATTGTGTATTTTGAGTAACAGCGATGTTTGCTTCGTACAAGCTACCAGCGCATGTTCCAGTTACTGGACCACAAACAGCTACTACGTCTAGATCACCGCAGCTAGCTGTTGGTGAAGAGTAAACGATAAGACCTGCGTTAGTACCAGAAACGTTTGTAAGGTTAAAGTCAAAGCTATCGAAATCAGCTGAGTTCATTGAGTACCAAACACCGTATCCGCTAGCGAAAGGATTCACTGCAGCGATATCATCAGGGTTAGTACAGCAAAGTGAACCACCTACTTGAGCTCCATCTGGAAGTGGCAGAGCTTGTGCGCATGCATCATTGAATGGCGCACCACCGCAAGCGATACATTCCATTGTAAGATCGAAATCAACACCTACACCAACACCGAACTCAGATACTAACACATAGTACTGAACAGCAGGCTGAGATGTAAATAGAACTGAAGAAGCGAAACCAGCACAGTTTGGATCATCATCATTAGCTGCTACGCAAACAAGAGCGTTGCAAGTACCAGCGAATACTTGAAGTTTTGTATCAACTGCAGAGGCACAAGTAGAAAGGCTGATTTGGTCGCCAGTTCCGATGAATGTATACCATACACCACCAGAAGTTTGAGCGATACCAAGACAGTTTGGAACACCGTCAGTGTTAGAGAAAGTAGTAGTACCACTTACAGTTACACCACAACCGATTGCTACAGCCGCAGCGCAACCATCGTTTGCAGGAGGACATTCGCAAGAACCGTCATCTTCAGAAGCTTGTGGATTGTAGTTATTACATCCTGGGTCAGTACAACCTGGGATCGTACAACCTGTAGCACCTGCCCAAGCGAAAGCTTGACCAGAACCGTCTGGGTCAGCACCACTAGCGATAATGGTTCCATCACCTGTAGTGATACTCCAATCGATTTCTAATGGGAAACTACCAGGAGTTACTGTTAAAGTGTAGCAACCAGCAGGTAAGCAAAGCGCATCAGAACCTTCAGAAAGTCCATCACCTACTTCAGCAGTGTTCAAACCTCCTTGTGCAACGATGTTACCAGCGTCGTCAGTCAAGAAGTATAAAGCACCATTCCATCCGTCACCGAATGTATCGAACATATTAATAACTGCTACTTGCTCGCCTGGAGCACAGTAGATACAAGAAGCGTTGTCGATTGTAGCATTTGGATCGTAGTTCGTAGCCAATGGATCAAGACATCCTGCGATACAAACTTCACCACCAACACCGAATACTTCGTTGTTAGCAGGAGCACCACCATCAAGCACTGTACCTTCAGCAGTTACAACTTCCCAAGAAACTTCAGCTGGGAAGCCACCTGCAGTTACTGTGATAAAGTAACAACCTTGATCAGCACAGAATTCAATTGAATTGAAATCCAAACCAGCACCGATTGTTCCAGTAGCTACAGTATTTCCACTTGCATCTACAATGGTTGCAACAGCACCGTTCCATCCGTCACCGAATGAATCGAACATATTGAATGTAACAATATTTGAGAAGCAGCAAGAACCATCATCACAACCCGCAGTTGGATCGTAGTTGATAGCGCCTGAGTTTGTACAACCAGGGAACACACAAGAGCCGTCATTTGCGTTTGCGCTTGGGTTGAAATTACATGCAGTAGCATCAGTACAACCTGTAAGAGGAGCTGAGAACGTAATGCTCCATCCGCCTGAAACGGAACCTGCATCACCTGCAACGTCATCTTGAATGAACAATGACCAGTTTCCGTTTGCAGCATCGCCGCCAAAAACAGAAGCAAAAGTCGCAACTCCCGCAGGAGCAGGATTATTGATTGGACCTACATAGCCTGTAAATACATCACCAGCACCGATGTTTGATGGCTTATATGTACCACCGAGTTGTGTAGCTGCCGCAGTCATGTTTGCAGCACCAAAATCACCAAAAACAAAAGTTTGATTTGTGAAAGCAGAACCTGTTGGCAACCCAACATCTGACATAAGCACTAGGGTTTCACCATTTGGTGCTAATAACATCACATCAATGTCATCTTGCCAAGTGTGGCTCATCCCATTAAGTGTAACAGATACGATACTAATGGCAGCTGGGCCACCTGTTACATTGATTACTGAAGGGCTCGGCGTAGCGGCACCTACAGCATTGATCGTAATTGCTGCTGGATTACTATACGTCTGCGCAAACGCAGTGGAAGCGAAAAGCCCACAGCAGACAGTAAGAATCGAAGCAATCACCGAAAGCTTGGTAAACTTTTGGATCATTTGTTTTGGTTTTGGTTAATAAACAGTATTTCAACGTGGTAGCACTATTAGAAAGTGCTTGCTTTCTAGAATTGCACGTCGCCGGTTAAGCATATCCTCTTCTTTAAAGCAGGCTAAAAATAAGACATACTTCTATTAATATATAAAATGTGGAAAAAAAAAGAGGAATCCCAACGGTAACCCTCTTATTCACAGTCAATTTCTAATCAGCGATTTTGTGAGTTCTCTAACTTCTTCCCCACATTTCAGCATGCCAACTTTTTGCAAATGAAACGCGCCATCTCTCTTTAAACTCAGCGATATTTTTCACCAAGTTGTCATAAACCACAATATCATCTCCAATCAAGTTGGCCTTTCTCATTGCCCAAAATTGATGCAATGGGGTATCTTTTAATTCCCCATCGATTTCATACATCACTTGCATTCGATTGAAAAAATCCACATTGATCTCTTCTCCTATTTTTTGAAAAAAGTGTACAGATTTATCGATGCTACAGCCACTCGCAAGTGCTTTTTCCTCATCCACAGCCAAAACCACAAATCGGCTTGAGATGATTTCGAAGCCTGCGTAAAGTGAAGCACCGTGTGCATTCCAACCTTCGATGAATTGACTCAGTGCATTTGATATAGCAACTATTTCCTGTTCTGATAAAAATCGATTTGCTTGATACACCCATACCCGAGAGTGCTCTGCCAAATGTTGAATAGATCTCATTTTTTCGATTGTTGAATATATAATTGCCATGCTGCCCAGTTCATCATTGCAGGAACTGGAGACTGCAGGGCACCCACCATTTTTCTACTTATATTATAAAACAAGTCCATGCTTCCGAATGCATAGCCCAATCCATAGATAAAAAAGGCCGACCCGAAAGATATGAAATAGGTTGAGAGAAGCCATTTGTTCATTCGCGCATCTTTGATCAACCAGCTTAGTGCTTTTCTATTCAGCAAAAAGAAAATGACCACGAACACTATAGTCAACAACCATTTAAGCGCCTTCAGTTGACCTAAACTCAGAAGCTGCAAAGCATTAATCGGAGTGTGACTGTGATAATAATCAAACGGATTATTTCTCTTTGAATCGGCCAATGCCGTAATTCTTTCGTCATACCCTTTATCGAAGAATCCCTCAATGAGGCTTCCCTGCTCAATGACATAGTTGACATTTACTTTTATCAGTTCTTGAAAAAACCCAAGAATGACAAAGGCTATTACCAGTACCAACCATTTAATTTTCATTCGCAACCTTTGGTTTTGAAAACTTCGTGATCCAAATCCACCAGAGCCCGAAGACGATCGCGTAAACAATCAACGTGAAGGTGTAATCATGATTAAAAGAAAACCAGTCTTGCTTGTGATACACTATCAAGGCTAAAGCTGAAACCCTCAAAACATTAATGAGGTGAATAAATACAAGACCTGCGGGCAAGAACCAGAGCTTGTGTTTGATAGGACCAGGATAGGAAATAATGAAAACTATAAACAACGCGAAAAGCACGATACCATCACATGGGGCGCCAATTGTAACTCCCTTTGAGCCGGCCACTCCAAAGTGAACACGGTACAAGCCATCAGCATAATCAGTAATTGGATAACCAATTAATTTTAGAAAACCCTCACCGAGATTGACAAGACTATCAATCACCCATTCATCAATCAATGAGTGATCCTTTAGATAAAACTCATAAAAAAAGTACCAACTCAAATACAGAGTGGTACTTACTATTAGAAATCTTGAAAATGGATTCTTAAATAAAGAAGAAAGCATTACGAGCGTTTGCGATTCATGTCATACGCCTTCTTTCCGCCCAGCGCAAGACCAGCAGCGATAAGCAGACTTACGCCACCGTCAATTGGACAAACTGCGCCAAATGGCTCGCCGCAAGGTGGCGGACCGAAACCTCCGGGAGGATCTGGTGGTTGTGCTGAAAACAATAAAGGCATGGCTAACAACAAAGCCATAACAAACACGCTGCGGAGTAATCTCATCGCTTTTAAATTTAAACTTACCTACAAAAGTATATCTTTTTAGGTTACCAAATGATTTTCGTAGACATTTCCTTATATACAGTGTAAAAAAGCAAGGCTACACTATATTTGCTTCGTTTACTAAATCTTGCTATGTCCAAACAAAAAACGAGCTTCCTTGATGCCGACGATTTACGTCCCATAATTAAGTTCATTGGAAAAAATTGGTATTTAATGGTCTCGTTTTGCTTGGTAGCATTCGTGATTGCCTATACCCTAAATTACCGTAAGCCTAACATTTACGGCGCTCGTACAGAGATTCTCTTAAAGTCCAATGAGTCTTACGACTACCAAACAAAAATCCTCAATAACGTTGGTTACTATTCTATCATCCAAGATTTGACTAACCAAAAAAGAATTTTGGTTTCACATGACATGATTGGAAAGGTCATCGACAAACTAGACTTTAATATTTCTTATTACCTCATAGGCCGACTGCGTGTAAATCAAGTAGATCGATTTGAGGCGATTGATATCGAATGCGATTGGAGAAGAATGGAACCAAGTCTTTACCGTGTTCCTTTTAACATCAAGGTGATTGACTTGAAAAAATACGAATTAAGCTTTGAGCACAGAGGAAAAAAGCAAACATATGTTTATGATTTCGACTCGTTATACTCGAACTTAAATTTCGCACTTCGTGTAAATATTTCTAAAAAGCTCGATGAAACTTGGCTGAGAACTGTGCAAGATCAAAACTTCCAATTCAGAGTTGAGTCGCCAACGCTTCTTATTAATAAATACAAAGGAAGACTTGTTATTGAAAACACCGACTATAGCAGTATTCTAACATTATCGGTGCAAGATGAATTACCTTCTCGAGCTACTAGATTTCTTGATACGCTCGGAGCGGAATACATCAACTATACTGTAGAGAGTCAATTCGCGATTAATAAAAATACCGAAAAATTCATCGACGCTCAGATTGATGAGGTGACGAAGATCATCGATTCTCTTGAATACAAGATTAATAACTTCAAGCAATCGAACGACATTCTTGACCTTGACAAAGAGCAAGCAGAGGCATTCAATCAATTAACCTTGGCAGATCAAGCTGAAACCACGCTAAAGCTTCGCCTAGAAGCTCTGAACAGCCTAGAAAAATATGTGTACGAAGAACGAAATACAAAAGCTATTCCTACACTAGCTTATCTTTCAGGTGAAGACGACCTTTTGAGAAAAATGATTCTTGATTTGATTGATCTCAAAATCAAAAGATCAGAACTCTTACTCGATTATAAAGAAACAGATAGTCGTATCATGAAACTCGACACGACCATTCAAACAACTGTAAACAATGTCTACCGCTACATCAATGACACACGTGTTTATGTTTCAAAAAATATACAAAAAGCAAAAGAGTCAGTTGCGGAATACGAAGCTGTTTTAAGAGACCTGCCTATTACAGAGCGTGAACTTTTCTCTTATCAGCGCAAGCTAACCGTTAACGAAAGCCTTTATAATTTCTTACTTGAGAAAAAAGCGAATACGGTAATTGCACGTGCAGGTCTCATTCCTCAAACATCAGTTATTGAAAAAGCTCGTTCAGTGGGTGTGGTTGGACCGGATAAAAAATCTGCTATTTATCTATCACTTGCAGTTGGGCTTTTATTAGCATTAATTACTGGATTCATTCGTTTGATATTCTTTGAAAGAATTGAGAATACAACAGAGTTAAAGTCATTAACAAAACTCCCTGTAATCGGAGGAATTCCAAACTATCAAGAGATCGACATCGAGCCACTTGCTCTTGTGAATAATCCTCGAGGCAACGTGTCAGAGGCATTTAGGTCTATTCGAACAAACCTGCAGTACATCCTTACTTCAGAAGGCACCAAAACGATCATGGTTTCGTCTCTTCACCCAAGTGAAGGTAAAACTTTTGTATCCGTCAACCTCGCGAGTGTGCTTGCAAAAGCTTCTAAGAAAGTGGTACTTCTCGACTTCGATATGCACAAGCCTAAAGTTCACAAAATTTTTGGCGTTGAAAACGTTAGTGGTATATCGTCTTACTTATCAGGCCGCACCGATTATGTGGATAGTTTGATTCCAACACAAATCGAAAACCTCGATATTATTACAGCGGGCCCCGTGCCTCCTAACGCATCTGAGCTTGTGTTAAATGAACGCGTTCAAACACTGTTAGAGAGCCTAAAAAACACATACGAATACATCATTGTCGATACACCGCCACTTTCACTCATCAGTGACTCATTGGTGCTTGTAAACAAAACGGACCTCGGGATATTCGTAATGAATACTGAGAAGGCAACCAAGCAAGGTGTGAACTTCTTGGATGAAATGTTGGTTCAAAATGGCATTTCCAATTGTTCATTGTTGTTGAACAACATCAAGCAAAAACGTTGGAAATACTATTACGGTAAATACGCATATAAGTACGGATATGGTTATGGTTACGGCTATGGCTATGGTTATGGCTACGGATATAACTACGGCGGATATGGCGACTTTGACAAAGGAGAAAAGAAAAAAGGAAAGCGTAAACCGAGATAATCATGGTATCATTAATCATTACCTCATACAACTATGCACAGTATGTTGAGCGCGCCATCAGAAGTGCTCTCGATCAATCATTGAGCAAATCAGAATATGAGATATTGGTCATCAACGATTGCTCTACAGACCGCACAGTAGATGTACTTTCAAATTATACAGAAGAAGTTCGTGTTTTTAATTTGGAAAAAAATCTAGGTCTTTCAGGTGCGAGAAATTATGGCATTCAAAAAGCGAAAGGACAATTCATCGTATTCCTCGATGCCGATGATTATATCCATCGCGATTTGTTGAAAGTGCAAAAGCTTTTTTTGGAAGAAAACACTTCATTAGATGCCGTTTCAACTGACTACTATTTAGTGAATGAAAAAGGGGTTCGCCAGCGTCATGTAAATGCCGAAGAAGAACCCATTGCTTGTGGCATCATGTTCCGCAAAGATTTTCTTTACAACGTTGGATTGTATGATGAAACTTTTCGTGCGCGAGAAGAAGAAGAACTTCGTATTCGCTGGACAAAAAAATACAATATTTACAACGTCATCATTCCATTGTATCGCTACCGAATGCATGATTCGAACTTGACAAAGAACGAAGACGCGATGTCGAAGCACCAAGACTTGCTTCAATCAAAACACAAAGAATGATTGTCGGTATAATTCAAGCTAGAATGGGAAGCACTCGCCTTGCGGGAAAAGTGCTTCTTCCTATCGGTGAATTGACGCTACTTGAACATTGCTATAATAGACTTCAACACTCGACAAAAGTTGACCGTTGGATTTTAGCCACCACTACCGAGCCAGCTGATGATGTAATCGAGGCTTTTTGTAAAGAATACAATATCTCATGCTATCGAGGTTCTGAATGGGATGTCTTGGATCGATTCTATCAAGCCATTCAACATTTCAATCTCACACCGACAACCATAGTGCGAATTTGTTGTGACAATCCCACGCATCATGGTGAAGTTGTAGACTTTGCCATTCGAGAATTTCAGCGCTATCAAGTCGACTATTTCTCCAATGGAAACCAACCCCCAACGTATTCTCAAGACGGAATTACATCTGAAGTTTTTTCATATAACGCATTAGAAAAAGCTTGGAAAGAATCAACCATGCTTTCTGAGCGCGAGCACGTCACACCGTACATCAAAACTTCTGGTTTATTCAAATGTGCATGGAGAAAATACAGCGATAATTATCAATTCAAATTATCTGTAGACACTCCCGCTGATTTGGAATTATCAAAACGAGTTTTTCAAGAATTAGGAAATGATTTTACTATTGAAGAGCTCATTGTATTTTTAACTAAAAATAAAAACCTTCTATCAATAAACGAAGAGAGCATCATTAATGAAGGCTATCAGAAAAGTTTGAAAGAAGATCGCAAGGTGAAGTAAGTAATGAAAGATATTCTAGAAAAATACTTTGACAAGCTCTGGCCTATTTGCCGCTCTATCACTGGTGATGGCGTAAGAGAAACACTTTCCATTTTAAAAGAAATTGCACCGATTGAAATCAAGGAAGTGCCAAGTGGAAAGAAAGTATTTGACTGGACCGTTCCACAAGAATGGAACGTCAGATCTGCATATATCATTACTCCTTCTGGGGAAAAAATCGCCGACGTTCACGTCAACAATCTTCATCTAGTCAGCTATAGCGAACCCGTCGATAGTACCATTGATTGGGAGGAGTTGAAAGAACATTTGCACTTCAACAGCGAACTCCCAGATGCCATTCCATATGTTACTTCATATTATAAAAAAAGATGGGGTTTTTGTATTTCAAAAAATGAATATGACCGTCTTCCAAAATCTGGAAATTATAAAGTATTCATTGATTCAGAATTGAAGGATGGCTCGATGACTTATGGTGAAATCATATTGCCTGGAGCAACACAAGAAGAAGTTTTTTTCTCCACATATGTATGTCATCCAAGCATGGCCAACAACGAGCTTTCGGGACCGTTGGTTCAAGCCTTATTGTTTCAAAAAATAGCAGCACTTCCCAATAGAAAATACACCTATCGTTTTGTGTTTATTCCCGAAACCATTGGTGCTATCGCCTACTTATCAGAACATGGCATGACCATGAAGGAGCGTGTAAAAGCAGGTTATGTGATTACTTGCGTGGGAGATGCAGGTGATTTTCATTACAAAAAATCTCGCCGCGGAAATAGCTTGGCAGATAAAGCTGTGATTCACTATCTATCACAACAAACCGAACAATTCCATCTTCGCGAGTATCGTCCAGATGGTAGCGATGAGCGCCAATATTGCTCTCCAGGATTCAATCTGCCCGTGGGTTCGTTGATGCGCACCCCCTATTACGAATACCCCTATTACCACACCTCATTAGACAATAAATCATTTATTGATTTCGAGAAAATGGCCGCATCGGTAGAGGCTTATTCGCACATTGCACAGATCCTCGAATTGAATGAGATCTATTACAATCAAATCATGTATTGCGAGCCGCAATTAGGCTCTCGCGGGATGTACCCTTCTTCGCTTACCCATGATTCGTCACGAGCTTATATCGATCGCGTTTTGCATTTGCTTAACTACTCTGACGGAGAACACGACCTCATTGACATCGCCAACATTTTTGGCACTGATGTGTTAAGTTTCCGTGAAGCGCTTTTGGCTTGCATAGAAAAAAATCTCCTTGCCCTCCAGCCTTCCGCAAATAGTTAACAATCAATTGGTGAAAGCCAAAATTTCTGAAATAGGTAAACATTGCTTTGATGTTTATACATTGGCGCTTTGAATAAAAATAATAAACACATGATAACCCGTAAAGAATTTAAGAACTACGCGGTCAACCATCGCGGCATCAGCAGCACGGTTGTAGACGATGTAGTAAGCCATATGTACGGCCCAGAAAACATGACCCGTACGGTAATTGAAGAACGTAATATGCCTTTCCGAGAAGTAGATGTATTCTCTCGTTTGATGGCTGACCGTATCATCTTTCTTGGAACAGAAATCGACGATTATATCGCGAACATCATCCAAGCTCAGCTTCTATTCTTGGAAAGCGCTGACAGCAAAAAAGACATTCAGATCTACATCAACTCTCCTGGAGGTAGCGTTTATGCAGGTCTTGGTATCTACGATACTATGCAATACATCAATCCAGATGTAGCGACGATTTGTACAGGTATGGCTGCTTCAATGGGAGCTGTACTTCTTTGCGCTGGCGAAGCTGGAAAGCGCACTGGTTTGAAGCACTCTCGTGTAATGATTCACCAACCTCTAGGTGGAGCACGCGGCCAAGCTAGTGATATCGAAATCACAGCTCGCGAAATCGCAAAGTTGAAGAAAGAACTTTACGAAATCATCGCCTCTCACAGCGGTCAGACCTATGACAAAGTGTGGGCTGATAGCGATCGTGATTACTGGATGATTGCTGACGAAGCAAAAGCATACGGCATGATCGACGAAGTGCTAGAAAGAAAGAAATAAGCTTACTTATTGTCTAAAATACAAAAAGGGCGGTCCGACTTGGACCGCCCTTTTTCGTTCACAAATCGGTTGATAACAAGGCAGCTTAGTACTCAAAACCCATCTCTCTTAGAGTGTTACTTTGTGTAAGTGCTTAACCCTAACCTTGATTATCGCATGAAACATGTTTATTCTTTCATTTTCGTGATCCTACTTATGATCACGGGAATTTCTTCTTCTTTTTCACAATGCTATCCCACCATTCTCTCTACTCCAGAGAATACAGTAGTAGATTGTAATGATGCATCAACTCCAACATTTGATGCAGTAGAATTCAGCAATGAGTGCTGCGCCTTTGCTTCTTCTGATCAAGTGACGATCGGCAGCGGACAAGTAACTAGCACATGTAACCTTACCACCGCATTCGGACCTGGCGCCGATTGGTCTATTTGGCTACCTGGGGTAAACGATGCCAACGTTTCTTGGCATTTCAACACACCCGGTATCCTTGAGCAATATGCCGATGGTCATGCACGCATTACTGGTCACATCACCAGCGCTGCAGATCCGAGCCAAGGCTTCGATGTGTTTTTCATTTTATCCAATGGAAGAAACTGGGCAGATTGGTCGGCACTTGGTAGATCTTACAAAGACGACCTCAACCTTGCTGGTAACGCATTTCAGGACTGGACATACTATGAAATGGAAGCTGGATTCTGCTATCTCCAAGGTACAGGAAGCCTCGAGGGAAGCCAACTTCAATTGACACACCAACCAAGTAATTATTATTTCGGTTTCCAAATTGGACAGGCTGCGAATAATAAGAACAGCGCGAACGGTATTAGCGGTTGGTTCTATTACAACGGTTATTTAAACAACGAATTTATTCAAGGACATGGTGACTTGAATGCCAACGCGGCTTGTACAGATATCACAAACAATTGCGGAAGTAGCGCCTATACTCAGTATTCATCAAATACCAATACATGTGGCTATACTGCTTACGCTTCGCAAATGTGGAGTTCAGTAGATAACACGGCTCCAATCTTTGATGAATATGTTACTCCAATCTCTGTCTTTTGTGATGATTTAGCTTCTGTTACTGTTTCTGCAACGGACAACTGCTCCAGCGTATCAGTGACATTTACGGATGTAATTATTGAAGAAGGTTGCAATGGCACTATCGAAAGAACTTACACCGCAATTGATGGATGTGGAAATTCAACAACCACCGTTCAGATCATTGAATTATTCGGCAACACGGAATTAGAGTTCACTGTTTTCCCAGAAAATATTACTGCTGAATGCGGCTTATGGTCTGATAATACGCAACCAAATATTCAATTCACGGATGGTTGTGGTGGCGCAGTGCTAACCTTCGAAGACGAATTTATTCCAGGCACTTGCGGCAATACGTACACGCTCAATCGCACTTATACCATCACAGATGAATGTGGCGAAAGCGTGTCTCAAGTCTGGACCATTGTCTTAGTAGATACAACCCCTCCCCAGATTTTCAACATCCCAACGGATGCAACGATTTCATGCGGAGATCCAGTGCCAGGTGCTGATGTTTTTGCACTAGATAATTGCGATGGATTGATTGCTGTTAGCCTTACAGGAAGTACTGAAAACATCGGCTGCGGTTACATCTTTACTCGCACATGGACAGCCACTGACGGTTGTGGAAATTTCGTCGAGGCAACACAAACAATTACTGTCGTTGACAATACTGCACCTAATTTTATTGAAGTTCCAAGTAATCTGGAATTAGAGTGCGGCACTAGCGAAATTCCTTTGACATATCCAATTGCTGAAGATGCTTGCTCTGAATTCACTATCACATTCGAAGATTTTATTGAAGAAACAGAGTGCGCTACATATATCAGTCGTGTATTTACAGCAACTGACCTTTGTGGTAACAGCGCTGACTACACACAAAACATTATCATCGCTGATTTCACATCTCCAGAAGCTAGCTTCCTTCCAGAAGATATGACCTTTGAATGTGCAGCGGGCGAAATTCCAATGCCTATCGCAACAGACAACTGCGGGTCTGTAGATATTTCATTCTTTGATGAATTAACAGGCGATTGCGCAGGTAGCTTTAATCGTACATACTTCATCTCTGATGCATGTGGAAACACTATAACGCATACCATCACAGTAACGCTATTTGACGAAACACCTCCAACAACAGTGTTCTTCCCTGAGGATCTCACTGTAGAATGCGGAACAGAATATAATATGGATGGTGTTACTCCAATTTTCAGCGACAACTGTGACAACCTCACTGTTGTTCAATTACAAGATGACATCATATTTGGTGTATGCCCAGGTACATACTCTATTCGCCGTGTATGGCAAGTAGAAGATGGTTGTGGAAATAGAATTTTCCCAGCGTGGACAGTAACCTTCCAAGATAATACTCCTCCAACATTAATTAATGTCCCTGCTGATATTACCATTGAATGTGGTGATGATATCGACGATCAAAATGTGACAGCATTTGATACATGCGCTAATGACTTTATCCCTGTTCAATTCGAAGAAATAGAAGTTCTTCTAGAATGCGGTCGTCAAGTCACTCGTACTTGGACAGCTATCGACTATTGCGGAAACGAATCCGTTGCAACACAAACTATCACACTTGAAGATACTCAAGGCCCTGTATTTACAACCTTCCCAGAAGATATTACAATATCTTGCGGAGATGAAATTCCAGCAATTATCCTACCTGAAGGATATGATGAGTGTCAAGGTGAAATAGAAATTTTCGTTGCGGAAAATTTCATTCCAGGCAGCTGCGTAGGAGAGAGTTACATTCAACGTATTTTCCGTTCGTTTGACGACTGTGGAAACGGTGCTATCTACTTCCAAACAATTACAATCGTCGATACAGAAGCTCCTGAATTCATCAACCCACAGTCGTTTGCTCAAATTACTTGTTCAAATAATCAGTTGCCTTTGATCAATGTTCAAGATGCATGTTCCTCGGTAGATATATTCTTTGAAGACAGTGATCCAGCCCCATTCTGTGGAGCAATTTTCGAACGTTACTACACAGCCATCGATCAGTGCGGAAACATCGCAACATTCACTCAAACAATTGAGTTGATTGATGAAACCCCTCCTACTATTTTCAATACTCCAGCCCCTACATTAACCATTGAATGCGGTACTCCTGTGCCAGATGTATTTGTATTCGCTTTGGACAATTGCTCTGGTGTGACACCTGTTGGTCTCGGAGCAATTACAGAAGAAACGGAATGTGGCTACATTTTCACAAGAACATGGATCACATCAGACGACTGCGGCAACATGGCTGAGTTTACACAAGTAATCACTGCTGAAGATACCACAGCTCCTGTATTGAGCTCTTATCCTAGCAACCTAAGCATTAGCTGCTCGCTAGACTTACCGGCAGTTCCAATTATCATAGCAACCGATGCTTGCGGTGGAAATGTTCCTGTAGATTTCCAAGAAGAGATCATTGGAATCACTGCCTGCCCTACAGTAGAGCGCACTTGGTGTGCTGAAGATTGCGCGGGGAACCAAACATGTCACACACAAACCATCACGTTTGTGAATGATTTCAATGTGGTATTCCGCGTAGATCCAACGATTGACGCCAACTACAATGTTAAATGGCAGTCAGATCTAGAGGATTTCACCACTATCCAGATTTATAACATTGCTGGTCAATTGGTAAAGACACTTTATACAGGACAAACCATTGGCGGTGCGATGTACAATCTGCCACTAGATACTAGCAATATGGCTACTGGCGTGTATTTGGTGCAGGCAAAGGGTAGCCAAGGCGTGCATACTCAGCGCATTGTTATTCGCTAGAATACGCATTTATAAAATATTCGATTATTCTTTCGTCTCGCGTGCCATGGCTGGCTTTAATTTGCAGCCATGGAACGCGAGACTTTTTTTGCAGATGTGATATTGCCCTTGGCCCTGCCGAGAGTGCTCACCTATCGCGTTCCTCAAATCCTTAGCGAGCACATTCAAGTAGGCCAGCGTGTGATAGTGCCAATTGGCAAACACAAGCGTTACACCGGCATCGTTGAGCGAATTCATACAACAGTTCCATCGGGATACGAAGCGCGATACGTCGAGGACATCCTCGATACGCAGCCTCTTATTTACCCGCTGCAATTAAAATTCTGGCGATGGATAGCCGAGTACTATTGCTGCACCGTTGGTGAAGTAATGAATGCCGCACTTCCCGGCGGTTTGAAGTTGAGCAGTGAAACAAAATTCGTTTTGATTGAAGCGGATTTCGGCGCGCATCAACTCAACGAAAAAGAAGTATTGCTCATCGAAAGTTTGCAAAACAATGGCGCACTTAAAGTGGAAGAAATTGCCACTGCGTTGCAACTGAAAAATCCGTCGAAGGTGCTCAAATCATTGATGGAAAAAAGAATCATTGCAGCTGAAGACGAGATCAAAGAAAAATACAAACCGCGCACAGCTGACATGCTAAGCCTCGGCTCAAGCACCAATACCGACGCCGGACTCAAAGAAGTTTTTGCTGCTTTAGAAAAAAAGAAAGCACAAAAACAAATCGACGCATTGATGATGTTTTTGCAAATGAGTCGATATGATGAAGATCAAAGAGGAGAAGTAGATCGATTGAAATTGCAAAATGCTTCACAGACTACTGCTTCGATTATTCAGAATTTAATTCAGAAAAATATATTTCAATCTCGCACCGTCGAGATAGGAAGATTGCCTGCACATTTACTCGCAAGCGAAAATGCTAAACCGCTCTCAGAAGCACAGCAGACAGCACTTGTAGAAATTCAAGAGCATTTTCAAACTAAAGATGTTGTTCTTCTTGAAGGGGTTACTTCGAGTGGTAAAACAGAGGTGTATATCCACCTAATTGAGCAAGCTTTGATTGATCAAAAGCAAGTTCTTTTTCTTTTACCAGAAATAGCATTAACCACGCAAATCATTCATCGATTGCGCAGACATTTTGGTAAACGCGTTGGTATTTATCACAGTGGATATAGCGACAACGAACGCACGGAGGTTTGGAATAAAGTACTCGCAGATTCACCTGGAGAATGTGATATCATTCTTGGTGCACGATCTTCTCTCTTTCTTCCCTTCACCCGTCTTGGACTTGTGATAGTGGACGAGGAACACGAACACAGTTTCAAGCAGCACGACCCCTCTCCACGTTATCACGCGCGGGATGCAGCAATTGTGTTGGCGAGCGCGTTCAAAGCAAAAGTGCTCCTTGGCAGCGCTACTCCTGCCGTAGAAACCTATTGGAATGCGAAGAAAGAGCGCTTTGGATTAGTGCAGCTCACACAACGATATGGTGGAGTTTCATTACCCGAAATTCATATCACAGATATTCGAAAAGAATTGAAGGGAAAAAGCATGCAGGGCAATCTGTCTTCTGAATTAATTCAGGCGATGGAAGCGAGTATGGCTGCAGGAGAACAAATTATTTTATTTCAAAACAGAAGAGGATATTCCCCTATTTGGCAGTGTCACTCATGTTCGTGGATACCAGTTTGCACGAGGTGTGACGTGAGCTTGACGTATCATAAAAATGTACATCAACTAAAATGTCACTACTGTGGATACAGCTGTGATCCACCCAAAGGATGCAACGCATGTGGAAGCACCGATCTGCGAATGTTGGGATTTGGAACGGAAAAAATCGAAGAGGATATTCAATTGATTTTTCCTGAAGTGACAGTCCAACGAATGGATTTGGATACCACACGAAATAAAAATAGCTATCAAAAAATCATTCAAGATTTCGAAACAGGAAAAATTCAAATTCTGGTGGGTACGCAAATGGTGACCAAAGGACTTGACTTTGATAATGTATCACTTGTCGGAATTTTGAATGCGGATAAAATGATGAATTACCCCGATTACCGCAGCATTGAGCGTAGCTATCAATTGATGATGCAGGTATCAGGAAGAGCGGGCCGTCGCGGCAAACAAGGAAAAGTGATTATCCAAACATTTAATCCAACGCATTGGCTTTTTGATTTTGTAAAAAGAGGAGACTACCAAGCATTGTATGATCACGAGATCGCGGAGCGACAACACTTCGGTTACCCACCATATGTGCGAATGATCAAGATCACTGTGAAGCATAAAGAAGAGGACAAAGCAGAGCGTGCAGCGCAAGAAGCGCGCAAGCTATTGGCCGAAATCGTTGGGCCGCACGTGCTTGGTCCCGAAAAGCCTCACATTCCCCGCATCAACAATTACTATCTTCAGCAATTAATGGTGAAGCAGATTCGCAACACAGAATTGAAGGAGAAAAAAGCACAAATCGCCCAAGCCATGCGGGATGTACTTTCCATGACCGAATTCAAAAGCGCGAAAATCAGTATTGATGTCGACCCGATTTGACCATTAATGCGTACCTTTAGGGTATCAACACCCATTCGTTGTATGAGTACAAAGTAATCGCCATGAGAAGTCCGTTTCTTTATTACACGTTCATTATTCTTTCTTCGCTCTTCTTCTCTTCATGCGATCCTGAAGAAAAAAAAGAAGTGGAGACCCCACCTGCATCAACCGCTCCAACGGTGAATGTTAGTTTTTCTTCAAAATACAATGACGCACTTTTAGAAATAGGCACTGTTTATTTCGATGCGCTTGGACATCGCATCAGAGTAGAAAATTTTCAATCTTATCTAAGTAATATTCGCTTGGTAAATGATCTAGGGGAAGAAGTGGTGATCAAAGAAATTGCCCTTGCCAACCTTGGAACAGGATATTCCTTCAGTGCACAAGTTGATGCTGGAACATACACACAAATTAAATTTGGAATTGGCGTTCCGGAAGACATCAACAAAGACATCGATCCATCTACTTATCCCAACAGCAGCCCACTGAGTATTCAAGGAGCGGAAGGCATGTTTTGGACATGGAATACTGGCTATATTTTTTCTAAATTCGAAGGACGAGGCGACTTAACTGGTCAGGAAGGCGCAGCTCTTCTGTCACCATTCTCTTATCATACTGGAGATGATTTCTTGTACCGCACGGTAACGCTTGATAAATCATTTACAATAGAAGCAACGCAAAATCAAAATTTAGCCATCATCATTCAAGCAGATCAAATCATCAATGGTGGTCCAAATCCATTAGATATCGCAGTAGATGATGTTACGCATACAGCGGGCAATCCAGAACTTGCGACCAAAGTGGTAGAGA
>JAIXWP010000039.1 GCA_027491215.1 Flavobacteriales bacterium
ACTGCTGTGGTGTTCAAGACGTCAATAATGATGGTTATGTAGTCATCATCATTCTTGATCAAAGCAAGAATCTAGTTGTAGCTTATCAGCAAGCAAATGGTTCTTTCACAAGCTATAGTTATGGAACCGTTTCAAACAGTTCACAATGGGGAATGACCGTTGGTGACATTGATAACGACGGATGGTCAGATGTTATGGTTGGTGGAAGCTATGATGGAGTTAAAGTCGTAAACATCGACGGTTTCACATCATACTCAATGCAAACTTATAACTGGGCGGATATCTTTATGCAGGCTTGCAGCTTCGCAGATATCGACAACGATGGTTACATCGATGGATTCGCTTGTCATGATGATGGTCACAACGTGATTCTTCATAATGACCAAACTGGAGACTTCACCAATGGATCTTCAATGATCGATATGGTGTTCTATCCTGAGGTGCAAGGCGGAAATGACAATAGTGGTAACTATGGTGTTGTATGGAACGATTTCGATCGTGATGGTGACATCGATTGCTTTATTGCTAAGTGTCGTCAGTTCATCAACGATCCATACGATCCCCGCAGAACGAATGTATTCCTCGTAAATGATGGAAATAATAACTACACTGATGAGGCTGATGCAAGAGGTCTTATCAATCTCGAACAATCTTGGACCGTTGATTTCGGGGATGTAGATAATGATGGTGATTTCGACTGTTTCCTTACTACACACTCTGGTACTCTTGAAATTTATGAAAACGATGGTTTCGGATATTTCACAGATATCACTGCTGGCTCTGGTCTTGAAGTAAGCGGTTTCTTCCTTCAAGGAAAAATGGCTGACTTCGATAATGATGGTTACCTAGACGTTATTCACGCTGGTGGTAATGAAGGTTATTATCACAATAATGGCAATAGCACTTGGACGCTTATTCAAAACACATTTGACGCAAATGATGTTATGCACAGCTTCCAAATAGGTGACATGAACCACGATGGTTTCTTGGATCTATATGCTACTTACGGTAACAACTATGTTACTCCAGACAATAACAATCCAAACAAGCTTTTCATCAATAATACCAATAACAATAATTGGGTTGTTTTTGATTTGGATGGAACAATCAGCAACAAGCAAGCGATTGGAGCTGTTGTAGAAATTCACGGTCCTTTCGGTACTCAAGTTCGTGATGTGCGTTCAGGTGAGTCATATGGTATCACAAACACCAACCAAATTCACTTCGGTATCGGTCAATCAGAATCAATTGATTATGCATTGATCTTCTGGCCGGCTGGTGGAGTTTCTGTTATCGAAAATCCTGGAATCAACACATTCCATAACATCACTGAACAAACATGTCCTAACTATGAAGTTGCAATTTCTATAGTAGGTTCAGGAAATGGTTGTCCAATTGAATTGTCTTCAACAGGTTCATTCAGTAATTATATCTGGAGCAACGCTGCATCAACTGCAAATACAGAAGCATTTGTAGATGGTGTTTACTCTGTAGTAGTATATGATGAAAATGGCTGTGGTTCTGTTTCTAACTCTATTGAAGTAAATGTTACAGAAGATCCAGCTCCAACAATGTTGGTTGACGGTGAGATTTCTTTCTGTCAAGGTGGTACAGTGACATTGACAGCTTCTGAAGGTGTTTCATATTTATGGAGCAATGGTCAGAATTCTCAATCAATTGAAGTATCAGAAGCTGGTAATTATTATGTAGATGTAACAGGTGGTTGCGGAACACAGCGTACCGCTGATGTAGATGTTGAGGTTTACTCAGCACCAGCTCCTGTAGCTACAGGTTTAACTATTGCAAACGGTGCAACAGCAGATCTTTCAGCAACTGGATCTAACATTAACTGGTATGACGCTGTTGACGCAAGCAATCCAATTGCGACTGGTAATTCTTATACAACTGGTCCTTTGACTGAAACAACTACTTACTATGTTTCATCAACTACAGTTTCTGGTGGTCCAGCAAACGGTGGTAAGTCAGACTTCGTTTCATTGGAAGGTAATAATCTTACCAATGCAAACTTCTACTTAAAGTTTGATGCTTATGAGCCATTTACTCTAGTAAGCGTTAAGGTGAAAGCAAACACATCAGGTAACAGAACTATCCAAGCAGTGGATGCAGGTGGAAACTTGATTCAAGAGGCGACAGTAAATGTGCCACAAGGCGAAAGCGTAGTTACATTGAACTTCAGCATCCCAGCTGGATCAAATATGAGCCTTCGTGCATTGACTGGAAGCAATCCAAACTTATGGAGAGATAAAGATTTGACAGATGGTTTCCCATTCCCATATGCTCTAGGTACTGCAGGTGCAATCACAGGCACTAACGTAAATGGTGCAGATTTCGACAATTACTACTATTTCTTCTATGATTGGCAAATCTCTACTCCAGAGATCAATTGCGAAAGCGAAAGAGTGCCTGTGGTAGTAGAAGTACTTGTAGGTGTAAATGAATTAACTGGAATCGACGAGTTGAACATTTTCCCAAATCCAACATCTGGAATATTGAATGTACAATTCAATAGTTCTATCAATGGTGGTGTTGTGGTTAGAATGCTTGACGCAACGGGTCGTGTGGTTAAGACACAAAACATCAACAACGCATTCGGTAAGCAAGCTACACAGTTCGACTTGAACAACATGGCTGCTGGTGTTTATCAATTAGAACTTGTTTCTAATGGTCAAACGTCAACAAGCAAAGTAATCATTGAATAATAGAATTATTCGCAATAAAAAAAAGGCTTCCCTCGGGAAGCCTTTTTTATTTGTCATTTGTCATTTGTCACTTGTAATTGAACCTATCCTTCAAACGTGAATGAAACAATGAAGGCGCGTGTTCTAAGGCTTTCTATTGGGTTGGAAAAAGGAGTATCTTCCTTTAGAATGATATTAGGAAGACCGATAGACGTTTTGAATTCTATAGCAAACTTGAAGTATGGCAAGAAGAAGTCAAATCCACCACCTGCATCAATGGAGTAATCTCGATCTTGAAGTTTTACTATGATTTGCTCAGCTACGGCATTGTTTACGTCTTTTTGAGATTGCATATCCAAAGAGTATTTGCCTCCTAAAAGGGCATATGCTGCAAAGTTTCCCGTGCGGTTAGTTCTGAATTTCACTAACAAAGGGAAATCCAACCACACGCTTTCTGTTCTTTTCAAAAATGATTCGGTCTCTCCTTCAAATGTTCTGAAAGTATAATTCAAACCACGTTCTTGGAATGAAAGTCCTGGTATGAAACGGAAATTTACATTTTTGGTCAAATTGAATGACGCCAATAATGCGAGATTGAATCCTGCTTGAGGTACATTTTGAATCGACAACAAAGAATCAGTTGCGCTTGGAGTAAACTTTCGATCAATAAAGAAAGAAGACTGATTGTATGAAAGCAAGAACCCGAAGTGATACATACGCTTATCAAAGCGCTCAAGATTCGTAGCACTGCCAACGCGCTGCGAAAGGGCATGCGTTGTCGTTAATGTCAAGGCAGTGATTGCTAATAATTTTAAGAGGACTGGTGATTTCATTCAGAAACCAAAAGTAACACAAGACGACCTTATTTATTGCTTTAGCGCATTTTCAAGAAGCTTCTAAAGAGAAATACTGCGAATACAGCATAGATCAATGTAACAAATACTAGGACCACGAAAGAGGCTGAACTTACCACCTTGGGGCTTGTAAATAGATCTGTGCGTTTGTTTGCAGCATCTATTATTTCCTCTCGAGAAAGCTTTTCTAATTGAATATTTTGAGATCGCACGGCTTTCAATTCCTCGTCCGTATCTAATGCTTCAATCGTTAGTTGGTAATCAGCTTTCCGCTTTTGTAAAAGTTCATCACTAATAACATTATAGTAGACAGCGAGAAGAATACCCACGCCAAGCACATATTTTACACAAGGAAAAGCGACATTTTTCAAGTCACCAATAAACGAATCCTTATGTCCCATTCTGCGGAGCTTGTAGAGATCCATTAATACAATGAAGATAAGAACGATGATGAAAAGTAAATTAGACATCACACCTACAGTGCGCGCTTTATCAGGGTCTCCAAAATAGATCACTTGTGCAGCTAGCACTCGCATCCCAAGCCAAAGAATGGCGAAAATCCATGGAAGATGTTTGCCTATCGCTCTCATGCCTTATGAATTCATAGTAGCCATGAACTCCTCGTTGTTCTTAGTTTTCTCAATACGATCTTTTACAAATTCCATTGCCTCGACAGGGTTCATGTCAGCGAGGTGACGTCTCAAGATCCACATGCGTTGAAGCACATCTCTATCGTGTAGCAAATCCTCTTTACGAGTACCTGATGATAGAATATCGATAGAAGGGAAGATTCGTCTATTGCTGATTCGACGATCCAACTGCAATTCCATATTACCGGTTCCTTTGAATTCTTCGAAGATAACTTCATCCATTTTAGAACCTGTATCTACTAGGGCAGTAGCAATGATGGAAAGCGAGCCTCCATTTTCAATTTTACGCGCAGCACCAAAGAAGCGTTTTGGTTTCTCCAATGCATTTGCTTCCACACCACCAGACAGTACTTTACCGCTTGATGGAGCAACAGTATTATAAGCACGAGCAAGACGCGTAATTGAATCGAGTAGGATACATACATCATGTCCACATTCTACAAGACGTTTTGCTTTTTCCAAAACAATGTTCGCGATACGAACGTGGCGCTCCGCTGGTTCATCAAAAGTAGATGCAACCACTTCACCACGCACACTGCGTTTCATATCTGTAACTTCTTCAGGTCTTTCATCGATGAGTAGAACCATCAAGTAAGTCTCTGGGTGATTCTTTGCGATTGCATTCGCTACATCCTTCAACAAGGTAGTTTTACCGGTCTTAGGTTGTGATACAATCATACCTCTTTGTCCTTTACCAATAGGAGAGAAGAGGTCCATGATTCTCATGGAAATATTGTTGTTATTATCTGCGAGATGGAAACGCTCGTATGGGAATAATGGTGTCAAGAATTTGAATGGTACTCTATCACGAACCCAAGCTGGGTCGCGGCCATTGATAGAATCAACTTTGATCAAAGGGAAATATTTTTCGCCTTCTCTTGGAGGACGAATAGCTCCAAGAACAGTATCTCCTGTGAGCAAACCATACATTTTAATTTGCTGTTGAGAAACGTAAACATCATCTGGCGAATTCAAATAATTGAAATCTGAAGATCTCAAGAAACCAAAGCCATCTGGCATGATTTCAAGTACACCTTCTGCCATCACCACACCGTCAAAATTGTAACCATGTTCATCTGGCTGACCGCGTTTGCTGCGATCTGGACGAGCGATGTTATTTTGATTGTTTTGGTTATTCTGATTGTTCTGAGTATTCTGCGGATTCTGCTGTTGCGCTTGAGGATTATTATTTCCTTGATTATCGCGCTGTTCAAAACGAGGTCTGTTCTGATTTTGATTTGGATTCTGACCTTGGTTTTGATTTTGCCCACGATCATTTCTGAAATTCTGATCGCGTTGCTGCGGATTGTTGTTGTTATCGCGAGGCTTGAAATCTCTGCGATCTCTGTTTTCTCTATTATCGCGATTATCGCGGTTGTCTCTGTTATCTCTGTTATCGCGGTTATCTCTTTGGCGATCGCGATTGTCTTGTCCCTCTCTATTATCAGGATTAGCTTGTGGGGCCGCATTTTCAACTGGAGCTTGACCCTTTGCTTCGTTGTTGGCTTGAGGTGTAGCTTCTGCAAATAAATCAGGCGTTGCCGCTGATTCATTTTCTTCTTCCACTCTTGTTGCCGCTGATTTCTTTACATATGGTACTCTTTCTTTCTTTTTCTTTTCGCCATCGGCAGCAGGAGTAGCATCATTACTTGCAGGAGTAGCTGGAGTAGCAGGTGCGCTTTGAACGGCCTGAGTATCCATGATTTTAAAAATCAACTCTTGTTTTTTTAACTTCTCTGCATTGGTAATGTTCAACTTCTCGGCAACCGTCTTAAGTTCGGCTACTTTCATTCCAGAAAGTGTAATAATATCGTACATATAAATAGAAAATTCCTTACGGATGGTTTTTGTAAAGTCTTGTAAATGAGGAAAAACAAATAGAATTGCCTCGAATGGGCGTTGCAATTGTACGGCAAAAATCGAAAGGGACAAGAAAAATTGGAAAATTTTCTCTTCTTTGCAGTCGGAATATTCAAAATACCTATGATTCAAAGAAAACAATCGATCTTTATGCTTGCTACCATTGCATGCATTATTCTGTCATTCTTCTTTCCTCAAGGCACTCTCGGCGAGGGTGAGTTGGTAACGATTCTTACACCCTACGGACTCGTTGATCAATTTGGAGTAGAAGTAGGCCAAGCCAATAGCTATTTTTTCTACATCCCGCTCACACTAGCTCTTACTGTAACATTCATTGCTCTTTTTAATTACGCTAAGCGAAAGGCTCAAATGCGATGGCTTCAGCTCACTACGTTACTTTTATTAATAAGCATCGTTCTTCAAGCACTTTATATTTATCAAACGAAATCTACTTTCGAGGCGCTACCATTCTCTGTAGGTCTTGGTTTTATTCTTCCGGTCATTGGTATAGTTGGAGTAATTTTAGCCAATCGTTTTATCAAGAAGGATGAAGAGTTAGTTCGTTCTGTTGATCGTATACGTTAAATGAAGTACTTTACGACTCTGATTTTTAGTGTTATTGTAGTATTTAGCATGAATGCTCAATCGAGTCGTGACCAAAAATTCATGGATAGTCTTTCTGGTTATGAACAGAGAATTTCTTCTTTTTTCTTAGAAAAAAGAGAATTCCACCTCGACCTAAGTGGGCAGCTTCCTGATATGAATCAAGCGCCATATGATAGTTTAGATTTTCTCTTTTGGGAAATGAAGAAAATGGCTGATGCTTCAATTATTACTAGAAAATTTTGTGCAGAGTCAAAAAACATCTTGAATGAATCAGAACTGTTGAGTAGTTTAAAACTGAAGCAAGATTCCGCTCAAAACTTCTCAAACAGTTACAATCGTATCTGTACACGTAACGAAATAGTTCGTCTAGAGATTTGGAAATTGGTAGAGTACACCTCAAATCAATTGATTCAATGGCAGGATAGCATGGATTTTCAAGGTACTCTCATCGCCCAAAGTCGCATTGTGTTGAATTCAAAATTTAGCGACAAGAAAAGTCCTGAATACATGCAACGCTACAAGCCTCTTTCCAATATGGAAGCAGCTCACAAGCGTTATCAAAGTATTGTGATCCAGCTCGAAAATTCATTAACGCGATTCGAGGGATCTAACACAGAAGCTTTTTTCTACAAAGGACCTCTCATTAAAACGCGCATTGAATTAGAAGCGTTGGAACAAACTATAATGCAGCTAAGACTTGAAATGGCTGCATTCCGAGAAATACAGAATCAATTCTTAGCTGCATTAAACTAGTAGACAAATTAGATATTTGCCTTCTCAAATGCGGTAATGATGCGTTTCACAAGTTTGTGACGAATGACATCTCGACCATCGAGTTCTATTACTGCAATTCCTTCTACATCGCGCAGTAGATCAACAGATTTCATCAATCCGCTTGGTTGATTTCGTGGTAAGTCAATCTGCGTGGCATCACCAGTAATGATGAATTTTGCGCTCTGTCCCATACGCGTCAAGAACATTTTCATTTGTCCTACAGTGGCGTTCTGAGCTTCATCTAGAATAACGAAAGCCTTATCCAATGTACGTCCGCGCATAAATGCTAGAGGCGCAATTTCTATGACTCCTTTATCAATATACTCGGCTAATTTCTCATAGGGAAGCATATCCATCAATGCATCGTAGAGAGGTTGAAGGTATGGATCAAGTTTTTCCTTTAAGTCACCAGGAAGAAATCCAAGATTCTCTCCAGCTTCAACAGCGGGTCTTGTAAGAACGATTCGTTTTACTTGTTTTTCCTTCAAAGCTCTCACAGCAAGTGCAACAGCGGTGTAGGTTTTACCTGTACCCGCAGGACCGATAGCAAAGACCATATCATTTTCGTTGCAAGCAACGACCATCTTTTTTTGATTCTCAGTGCGAGCTGTAACGCGATGACCTCCTGGACCAAATACCAAAACATCGTCACCTGCTGACTCTGTTTTGATTTCTTTTACCTCACCATCGAGAATTTTTTCAAGTTGGTCTAGATGAAGGTGATTATACATTTCGATGTGCCAAAAGACGAGGGATATCTTGTCTGCGAATGCGTCAAGCTCAGATTGTTCGCCATGTGCCTTTATCATATTTCCTCTCGAAAATATCTTGAGCTTCGGAAATCGAGAGCAGATAAGCTTGAATTTGTTGTTATTCGGGCCAAAGAGTTCTAGAGGATCGATGGCCGGGATCATGATTTCTTTTTCTACCAAGGTTAATTCCTTTATTGAAAACTTATTTGAATTTGTATAAATACATTGACGAAAGTAGAGCAATTTCGTTGTCTGAAAAAGGGTAACGCTTTTTTTAATATTAACGATATCATCCATTGGGAGTCATCACATTAATATCTGATATGGGCACCACCGACCACTATGTGGCCGCGGTGAAAGGCTCATTGCTGGCTTATTCTCCAGATGCAACGATTGTGGATATTTCCCACAATGTTCGTCCTTTTGATATCAACCATGCTGCATACTTGTTAAAAAGTGTTTGGCAGAGTTTTCCTATGGGGACAGTTCACATGATAGGCGTGCGTCCTGAATTGACAGCACAGCAGCCACATGTCGTGGTTCATTATATGAGTCATTATTTTATTGGAGCTGATAATGGAATCTTCTCGATGCTATTCGATGAGATGCCAGAGGATGTTTTCGAGATCACACTGGCACAAGGGCCTGATTGGACATTCCCAATGAAAGGTGTATTTGCATTAGCAGCAGGACATCTCGCGAAGGGTGGTGTTCCTGAATTCCTTGGTAGACGTATTTCTGGAGTCAAAGAAATGCGCACACTTCAGCCGATGCTTGAAGAGAATTTGATTAAAGGAAATGTGGTGCATTGTGATCATTATGGAAACGTGCATACAAATATTGATCGAAAGCTTTTTGAATCACACGTAGCACGAAGAGAATACACTATCACATTGAACCGTGCTGCATATCAAATAAAGCGTATTAGTGGAGATTATGGAGAGGTTCCCGCTGGCAATGTAATGGCATTGTGGGGCTTCAATGGTTATTTGATGATAGCTGTGAGTCATGGGGCTAGGGGGCATGGAGGAGGCGCAGAATCGCTGCTTGGTGTAAAACTAAACGATGTAATTAGAATTGAATTTTATGGTAACACGAATCGTGAAAATGACTTTTAAGCCCGAAAACACAGAGGCTTTCGAAGAACTTTTTAAGAAATATCATCAAGAGATTCGTGCTGTTGAGGGATGTGAAAGCCTTAAGATGCTTCGCAGTGCTAACGAGGAAAATGTGTTCTTTACTTACAGTACTTGGAAAGACGCATCATACCTCGAACTTTATAGAAAGTCCACTACCTTTGGAATCGTTTGGCCGCGGACCAAGGCTTTGTTTGATAAACCAGCAGAGGCATGGACTTGTGATGAACTTTATGACTTATAGCCAAACGAAAACAATACGACGTTGAATTAATTATGATAGCTCTACTAAAAAAAGAAATAAGAAGTTTCCTTAGCTCGCTCATTGGATATGTTGTTATCGCAGTCTTCCTTCTAATCACTGGATTGTTTCTTTGGATTTTTCCTGGAGACACTAATGTATTAGACATGGGATTCTCGTCGATGGAAACATTCTTCTACATTTCTCCTTGGGTATTTTTGTTCCTCATACCAGCCATTACCATGCGTTCTTTTGCGGAAGAAAAGAGAAATGGCACCATTGAGTTACTTTTCACAAAACCTATTTCTGATCTCAAGATTATTTTAGCAAAATACTTTGCAGGACTCATCCTAGTCATCTTCGCATTGCTTCCAACTTTACTTTATTATATCACTATTTATCAATTAGGAAATCCGGTTGGTAACATAGATAGCGGAGGAACATGGGGCTCGTACATCGGCCTTCTCTTTTTAGCTGCAGGATATGTTGCAATTGGAATCTTTGCATCGAGTATCACCAATAATCAAATTGTAGCCTTTCTGCTAGCAGCATTACTTTGTTTCTTCATGTTTACAGGTTTCCAGGCGATAGGTGACTTCAAGCTTTTAGGGGATTTAGACAATTTTATCATCAAGCTAGGAATAAATGATCACTACGTTTCGTTGAGCAAAGGATTGATCGACTCGAGAGATCTAGTTTATTTCATCACCTTGATTTCAGTATTTATTCTATTGACGCGCGCAGTGCTTCAAAGTAGAAAATGGTAATTTTTCAACGCTAATCTTAGATCGTGAAAAAACTCTCAGTACTACTTCTCAAATCTTACATAGGGCCATTTGCAGTGACCTTCTTGGTGGCTATGTTCATTTTTGAGATGCAGTTTGTTTGGGTTTATCTCGATGAGATGATGGGGAAAGGACTAGGCATCGGAGTGATTCTACAACTCTTGATGTATGCCAGTGCACGACTTGTCAATATGGCTTTGCCACTTGCAATCTTAATGTCTAGCATTATGACCTTTGGTGCTTTATCAGAACATAATGAACTGACGAGCATGAAAAGTGCAGGTATTTCACTCTTTCGCATCATGCGCCCACTGATTATATTTTCAATTGTCCTCAGTGCATGTTCCTTTGTTTTTGCTAATAATATCTGGCCGATTGCCAACTTAAAATTTAGAACGCTCCTGTATAGTATCATGCAGCAACGCCCAGCGCTGAATTTGCAAGATGGCATTTTCTACAATGGTATGGAAGGAATCAGCATTCGTGTGATGAAGAATAATAAGGAGACCCGGGAGCTAGAAGATATCCTTATTTATGATCACCGTGGTGCAAATCGTGGCAACCGAACAGTTATTCGGGCGAAGAAGGGGCTTATGGAGCAAACTGAAGACAAGCGTTTTTTGGTGCTTACCCTTATCGATGGATATAGCTATGATGAGCAAGAAGAAGAAAAAAAGAAAAAGAGGGATTATCCTCTAGTAGAAAGTCATTTTGAAAAGAGCATACTTCGCATTGATTTAAGTTCATTTGAATTTCAGGCCAACAGTGAGGAGGTGTTTAAAACCTCTTACGAAATGATGACCATTAATCAATTGCGTGAAGCCATAGATAGCCTTGATTCAAAGCTCGATTCTGTGAGGGTTAAAGTTGCTGAAGCGAATTTGAAAGCGCTACATTACAAGAAGAAAGACCGGATCAATCCTGATTCTGCTTCGGGCTGGTTTTTTAATGAAATGACGAGATCTGAACAACAACGAGCATTATCTTTTGCAAAAGAAAACTCAAGACGTCTTAAGGAAGCTTCAGCAAAACAAGATGAAGAAATAGCGAACCGAAACAAGTTCATTATTCGCCATAAAGTAGAATGGCACCGTAAGTTTTTCTTGGCAGTAGCATGTCTCGTATTGTTCTTTATTGGAGCACCTCTCGGCGCGATCATTAGAAAAGGAGGACTTGGAATGCCAACAGTGATAGCTCTCGGACTATTTATTTTCTACCAACTTCTCACTATTGCTGGTGAGAAGATGGCTAAGGGAGGCATTCTCGAACCATGGGCAGGAATGTGGCTATCGACAGCACTGTTCCTTCCATTAAGTGTTTGGCTGACCTATAAAGCATCGAAGGAAGCTGCGCTTCTTGATAAGGATATTTACAGCAAATTTTTCAAGAAAATTTTTACAATCTTCAAGAGAAAGAAAACAGTTGCAGCATGAAGATTTTACAACTTTGTCATAAGCCTCCTGTGCCTGCCGTTGATGGTGGTTGCATTGCGATGAATAACATCACTCAAGGATTATTGAAGGCAGGGCATCAGGTGAAGATTATTACCATTTTTACCCATAAGCATGATTTTCTTCAGGATGAAATGAATGAAGATTATATTGCAAAGACAGATATAGAGGGAGTTTTTGTAGACACTAGGCTCAATGTAATGGATGCATATGCGAGCTTTATGACATCCGACAGCTACAATGTCAATCGATTTTTTAGCACCGATTTTGATATTAAATTGACGCGTACACTGAAGGCTGAGAAGTATGATGTAATTCATCTTGAGAGTTTATTTATGACTCCATACATGGGCACGATCAGAAGATTAAGCAAGGCTCCTGTAGTAGTACGCACTCATAATCTAGAGTATGTAATTTGGGAGAAAATAGCTAAAGGAACATCGAATGTTTTCAAGCGTGTTTATTTGAGTTATCTCAGTCGTAAATTGAAGAATTATGAATTGAAAACACTCAACGAAGTTCATGGAATCGCATCTATCAGTGAAGAGGATAAGAAGCGGTTTGAAAGATTGGGCATTCGCACCACTATGAAAAGTATTCCTTTTGGTATAGATTACAATAAGTATAGTGAATATCCTGAAGGTGAAACAGAGCAAGCTTTATTCCATCTTGGATCAATGGACTGGAGCCCCAATCAGGAAGGTATTCTCTGGTTTTTACAAGAAATATGGCCCAAGGTTCATGCATTAAAGCCGAATCTAAAGTTGTATCTCGCCGGCAGAAATATGCCCAATCATTTGCTCAATAGAAGTTGGCCAAATGTTTCTGTGATTGGCGAAGTACTAGATGCTAAGCAATTCATGAAATCAAAAGCAATCATGATTGTTCCATTATTAAGTGCAGGAGGAATTCGTGTCAAAATTATCGAGGGATTGGCTCTTGGGAAAGCGATTATCTCAACATCCATCGGCGCTGAAGGAATAGATTGTGTTCATGATCAACAACTTCTCATTGCTGATTCGATTAGTGAATGGGTAAAAGGAATTACTCGACTCATCGATGAGGAGGGATTGATCGAGAGATTAGGTAGAGCAGGAAAGGAGCACACCAAGAATTTCGATAATGATCATATCATTGAAGATCTCATTCATTTTTATAAAAAAATAAAGACATCGTGAAGTTGTTTGTTTTACTCTCACGTGTTCCATATCCCTTGGAGAAGGGGGATAAGTTGAGAGCGTATCATCAACTGCGAAGTCTTGCGAAAAAACATGAGGTCTTTTTGTGTTGTCTTTCAGATGAAACACCAAATGAGGCTGCCATCGCACATCTCAGAACATTTATTCAGAAAGTAGAGGTTATTCAACTTAGTAAATGGAGTATTGGCACTCGATTATTCTTGGGATTATTTTCACAACGACCATTTCAAGTTCATTATTTTTTTCAGAGAAAAGCTTTAGGTAAAATAGAACGATTTCTGAATCACTTTCAGCCAGATCATATCTATTGTCAATTGATAAGATGTACAGAATACGTCAAGAATTATCATCACTGCCCGAAGACACTAGATTATATGGATGCATTAAGTGCTGGGCATCGCAGACGTATTGCTTCCGCTCGTTTTCCAATGAATTGGCTATTACGAGAAGAGTCAAAACGATTGACTACTTACGAAAACTTGATATTTGATTATTTTGAAAATCACACGATCATTAGTCAGCAAGATAGAGATTTGATTTATCATGAAAAAAGACAGCAGATAACGATTGTGCCTAATGGAGTAGACAGCGATTTTTTCCAAACAAAAAATACAGAAAAGGTTTATGATATTGTGTTTACAGGCAATATGAACTACCCTCCAAATGTGTCTGGAGCCATAACGCTTGTGAAAGAGGTGATGCCTATGGTAGAAAAAAGTTTGGGCAAAGTTCGAGTGTTGATTGCAGGCTCTAGCCCAGCTCCAGAAGTCAAGGCCCTAGCTGAAAAAGAGGGAGTGACCGTTACAGGTTGGATAGATGATATTCGTGATGCCTATGATCAATCAAAGGTTTTCGTTGCGCCAATGCTCATAGGCAGTGGAATGCAAAATAAGATCCTTGAGGCCGTGAGTATGCAATTGCCTTGTGTAACGACTTCTCTTGCAGGGAATGCATTTACAAAAGAGCAGAAGCAATACCTTTTTATATCAGATCAAATACAAACACTAGCGCAAGATGTTATTATGCTTTTGAAGGATGAAAGCAAGCGAAAAGAAGTTGGACATCAATCTCGGGAAATCATTCTAGAGCATTTTAATTGGGAGGCTACAGTCGAATTGCTAGAATTAACAATGCAGAAAGCTTAATATCTTTTAGGTATGCTACTTTTGAAGAGCATAACTCTATAAAGATGTTTAAAATTCTATCCAGTCTAGTTTTTGTATTTTTTACAATAAGCAGCTACACTCAAAACCTTCAACTTGTCGCACCGCCAGTAATGGGGCACTGCGACATGAAAGAGGTGAAAATTTGGATTGCAGCAAAATCGCTTGGGAAATTATCTGTCGACTATTGGCCAAGCGCTAATTCGAAAGATGTCAAATCAATGCAAGTGAGCATAGATAATTCCGAGCATTACTCAACCATTTTCACACTTTCAGATCTAGAGCCAGGCACCGAATACACCTACACTTTTAAAGGAAGTTCTGACCCAAATAAATATACATTCACTACAGAGGCTTTATGGCAGTATCGAACAGATCCTCCCAACTATAAGATTGCACTAGGCAGCTGTGCTTTTTTGAATGAAGAGAAATATGATCGCCCAGGAAAAGGTTATGGGAATAATTATACCATATTCGATAGTATTGCCGTGCTCCAACCCGACCTTATGTTATGGTTGGGAGATAATGTTTATTTCCGAGAAGTAGACTTCGAAAGTAAGGCAGCTATGATTCGCAGATATATGTTGTCGAGAACCAATCCAGCCCTTTCAAAACTTTGGTCAAGTAGCGCACATTATGCTATTTGGGACGATCATGATTTTGGTCCAAATGATAGCAATGGCAGTTATATTCACAAGGATTGGTCGTTGGAATTATTCAAGGCATTTTGGCCGAATCCGAGTTATGGCGGACCTGCAACAGGCGATGGTATTACAACTCATTTCGCTTTTGGGGACAGTGAGTTCTTTTTATTGGATAATCGATATAATAGAACCATTAATGATGCGGTAGGAGTGGAGGCGACTATCCTAGGTGAAGAGCAGATTCAATGGCTTATACTAGCTTTAAAATCGAGCAGAGCGCCATTCAAGTTTGTTGCAATGGGAGGCCAATTCCTCAATACCGATGCGAAGTATGAAAACTATAGTACTTATCCTTCAGAACGCAATCGCATTATTGAATTGATAGAAAAGAATAACATTAAAGGTGTTATCTTTTTGACAGGTGATAGACATTGCACTGAATTAAGTGAACTGAAATTATCGAATGGAAATGTGATTTACGATCTTACTGTTTCACCTTTGACAAGTGGAGCTTATGATAACTCTAAAGAAAATAATACGCTGCGAGTTGCTGAAACAATTGTAGGGACTCAAAATTTTGGACTATTTACTTTTTCAGGAAAACAAAAAGAGCGCGTACTTACGATATCGATCTACACACATACTGGAGCGCTAGCATGGACAAAAGACATTTTAAGTTTTGATGTAAAAAAATAAATATTTTATTATGAAAAAAGCCACCCTTATTGGGATGAACACATTTCTTATAATGGTGGCCTTGCTATCGTTTGCTTGTAAAGGTCAAACACCTTCTGCAACAGCAACTTCCGAGAAATCGTCGATTGGAAGAGTCGTCCAAAAATTAGATCATAGGATTTGGCAAGTCTTCGAGGATAAATCAGGCAACTACTGGTTTGGAAGTGATAGTGCCGGAGTCTTTAAGTTCGACGGCAAATCCATAACACAATACACGATAGAAGATGGACTCTCCAGCAATCAAATTAGACAGATTCAGGAAGACAAATTAGGCAATATGTTCTTCTCCACGATGGGAGGCATCAATATGTTTGATGGTAACACTTTTTCAAAGTTGGAACCTGTTGTCTCGACAGAATGGAAATTAGGTAAGGATGATTTATGGTTTCAGGTGTTGGGTAATACCAAATTAAATGGTCCTTTTCGTTATGATGGTAAGACTTTATATAATCTTCAATTTCCTTCGCATCCTCGAAATGAAGAGCGGATTAAACAAGGTATCAATCCTTTCTTTGGCCCCTATGAAGTTTATAGTGTCTACAAAGATCGAAAAGGGCATATGTGGTTTGGTACTTCTGTACTCGGAGCTTGTAGGTTTGATGGTGAAAAAATTGAGTGGATGTATGAAGAGGACTTGACCATCGTGCCAGCAGGAGGAAGCTTTGGAATTCGAAGTGTTTTTGAAGATAGTCGAGGGGATTATTGGATTTGTAATTCTCAGCAACGCTTCCAGTTCGAGCAATCCAATAATCCAAATAGCATCGATTTGAAATACACTAAAACGCCTGGTTTTGGTAATAAAGAAATATTTAAAGGAGAAGATAGAATTTATTATCAATCAGTAGTGGAGGATAAGAATGGTCATCTTTGGTTTTGTAATTGGACCAATGGCGTTTATAAATATGATGGAAAAAACACCATCAACTACAAAGTAGAACACGAAGGTAAAAGTGCACAAATAGTATCGATGTGCCTTGATTCAAAGGGGACCATATGGCTCGGCACCAATAATGCTGGTGCCTTCCGTTTTGTCGATGGACAATTTGTGCCATTTGAGAACTAGTTGATTTTTTTATTTACAATTTATGTAAATATTTATAGCCTTTTTTACTATTTTTGTAAATATTATAGGCTGAAAACATGTATGTTATAGATAAGAGAAGTGGGGCGATCTGCGATGTTGATTTTTCTAAACTTGACTATATCGAACTTGATTTATTTGTTAAAGATGATTTCATATTCGATTGGAATGAAGAAGTTTCTTTTGAAGTATATAGATTAACCTTAGCTCAAAATGGTAAGACACTTGGATTGATTAGTATTGAAATGATGGAATCAGAATATAGAATTCATATTCGATTGCTATCAGCTAGCTCAGATAATATTGGTAGAAATAAGGAGTACGATCGAATAGTGGGCTGCATGATATCACAAGTTGGGATGATTGCGATTCAAAAATTTGGAGAGTTAGCTTGTGTTTCACTTCGGCCTAAGTCTGTTTTAACAAAGCATTACATTCAAAAATACAGGATGAAAATTACGGGGCAATTATTGAGCATTGAAGTGCCTGAGTTAATTGATCTAATCAATGAATATGAATAAACAAAAAGTAAGTGTGAGAAAAAACTCTATTGATAGCTTCGATTCAAGATATACATCAGAGGAAGAGCAGCTAAAAGAATCAATTGCTTTATTGGAGTCGAGAATAGCACGGCTTAAGGAGTTGCCACAAAAGGATGTTTTGCGAGCTCGACTATTACAGTTGAAATTGCAAATGGAGAGTTATGTCCAAACAAAGAAACCAAAGTCTTTCGAAAATTTTCAATATTTCCTAAATGCTTATTTAGTTATTCTCTATAAAAAGAAGACTGATTTTGCTAATGATTTAGGAACAACACCTGTAATGTTAAGTCACTTGTTAAGTGGGAGAAGAGAACCAAGCAAGGAATTCTTATATAAACTAATGACACATTCTAGAAAAGTCGCAAAAGGAATTCCAGCATTCAAAGACGAGATATGGTTAGCTGTTTTTCATAAGGATCTAATGAATTCATTTATGAACGACAGATCAAACTGGAAGACTAAGGCTGAAAAAGAAGTTAGCTGGCAAGGGGTAAATGACTAAGTTTAATTTTCCATAAAAAAAATCCCCGACACGTTTGCCAGGGATTTTCGTCTACAGAAGTCTAATGATCTGTTTTATTTGACAAGGATCGTATTACCATTTTCTTTGATCAAGCGATCAGCTTCTGAAAGCGTGATGCGCTTACCATTATAGTATGCAGTAATGAATGCATCATTGATTCCAAGATTTTTTGCTTGGTTTCTTTGATCTACTGCAGCTTGCAGGTTGTTGTAAATTCCAGAAGTATATCTGATCTTCTTGGTAGAAGTCAACTCGCTATTTACTGGTGAGATGTTTTTCAAGCTAGCGGATGGCACAGGCTTGCTATAAACACCTACTTGAACAGTGTAGAATAATCCGCTTACAGTTTCAACTTGAATTGCAGGAACAGCATTTGGCGTTCCTTTGTAGTAGTTAGCATTGCGCTCTTCACTATTGGTTTCAGATGATACAGGTGTTGTTGATGCTGCTGCTGGCTTGCTTGCTGGAGCAGCACCGCCATCACCATAGATGTATTCCTTCTCAAGTGAAGCTAATGCAGCGTCACCATCAGTGATAGCAATTGCTTCGTACATTGGGATACGCTTTCCATCACGATATGCTACAACGAATGCATCGCTATAACCCATTCGGCGAATTTCCAATTTCACTTGATCAGCATTTTCGAAATTCAAGAAGAAACCAGCAGTGTATCTCGTAATGCCGGAAGCATTCTTTTCACCAATAAGTGGAGCGAACTCGTCGAATAGATTTTGAGGAATCGCATTTCTGAACGCACCAATTTGAACGCAGTAGTAAACTCCTTTCGGCATCGATGGATTCATAGGGATCGGACGCTCTTCACTGTACACCGCTCTGCTTGTTCTCACAAACAAATTCTTCGTCAATACATCTGGTGTGTTGAAGAAATATGAATTTGCTTCATCATCTCCATAAAATCCAGGATCAACAGGTGAAGATGGAGTAGAAGGTGTGGTTGGTCTAGTAGGTGTTGTTGCAGCTGGTGTTTCAGATGTTGTTGAGCTGCTTGAAGCCACCGCAGATTTAACAGCCTCAGGATTTGTTTCTGATGCACGAACAGACGTCTTTACAACTGCCACATCTCCGTCTACACTGCTTGATGCAGGACTAACAGCAGTTGTAGTAGTTTCTTCATTTACACTATTGCTAGCCAAATCAGTTGTTGAAGTGTTCTCTTTAGCTACACCACGCTTTACGTTTGCTGGAGTACCGTAGCGAAGTTCTGTCAACTCTTGATCATCGTAAGTGAGAAGCATATCCATATTCCCATGAATATCTTTGATTTGCTTCATCAGTTCAAATGCTAATTGTTCTTTAGCAAATGCTTGACGGTAGTAGTCTGCCTTTTCTAAGTCATCTGTTACAGGACCAGCTTTTTCTCTCAAAGCCTGAGCTTCTTCGTAAAGTGATTTTGCATTCGAGTAGTTCTTCTGCACTTCATCACGAAGCATAGTTCTGCTATTGAGGTCTTCTTGATTTTCTGTATTGAGTTTGTCAACTTCTGCAGTTAATTTTTCGAATTCGGCTTTTGCCATTTCACCAATAGAAGGTGCATTGATGATTTCTAAACGTGCACGCTTGAAATATAGATCCTCCGCTTGACGGTCTAATTTTTTCTGCTTTGCAGCGTTAGTTTCGTTTTCAATTTCGCCTTCAATTAATAGGATTTCGTTCTGAATATCTTTGATTTTCTCTTGGTCTTTCATATTAGCTCCAACCTCTGGGTGCTCGAGAGTAAGATATTCAATGATGCCAGTTTCGTATGCAAAGATTGATTCTGATTCAACTTTCGGCTTCATGATTTCTTTTAACACTCCCGCATCTTTAGACACTTTGATTGCAGGATCTTCTTCAATAACTTCAGCTGTTGTCGCTGGTTGATTTTCTTTTCCTTCAGCAGAAGTTACATTCTCAGCTTCAATTACATCTTCTAAATTTTGATTGTTATTGGTTGCATTATTGCTTTGAGCAGCTGTATTTACGGCTACCGAATCAATTGGAGAAACTTCTGAAGGAGTAGGCTCTGATGCAGAAGCTGTCAATCTCAAATCGCTTTCATAACTGCTCAATTTGGTTTCAGCGATGAGGTATTCTTTTTTAATCTCTCCGATTTGAGTGCGGATTTTTTCTCCTTGTGTCAAATCAGTTGAAAGCGCTAGTTCCTCTTGCTTTCCTGCCTCGAGTGCCTCAAGTGTATTCATGTAAGATTGAGTCAAAGCAATTTGATTCTCTAATCTTTCACGCGTACCTTCTGTTTCGAGAATCTCTTTATTCTCTAAATCAAAAGCAGCTTTGTAAGTATTGACGTCATTAATTTCTTTTTCTAAAGAATTGATCGCAGCCTCTAGTTCTTTGTCTTTAGCAGCAGCAGTTGTCAAATCGTTGACTGTCGCACCATTCATTGCCACATCAGCATTTTGCTGACGAGACTTTTTCAAATCTTCTATAATTTGCTTCTGAAGATTGATTTTCTCTAAAGTGCGATCTAGCTCAGTTCCTTCGAGATTTTCAATGTCCTGAAGTTTTGATACGTAGTCTGGGTTAACACTAGTAGCAACGACCTTTACTTTTTCAGATGTAAGGATTGGAGCTGAACTGCTTCCAAGCTTTTCATTCATTTCATTGCGAAGTGCAATTAGATTTTCGAGCTCTTGTCTTTCTTCAACGGTAATTCCAGTTCTTCTTTTCTTTTGGATTTCTAGAATACGATCTTCTGTGCTTTGTAAAGTACTAGCGAGGATCATTCTCTTTGCAGCCAATGCTTCTGGAGTACCAGTATTCACTTTCGCTAAGGTTGCATCTGCATCAGTGCGCAAGGATTGTGCGTCTTTTACAACAGCTACTGCCGGATTAACATCAACAGCATTATTTGATTCACTTGCAGTTGCATTTTCTGGTTTTTTCTCTTCTGAAAGTGTTGAAGAGATTTCAATATTCAAACGATCAGTTCTTGATTCGTCGATTTCGCTAGCACCGATAAGAGCAAGTGTTTGCTCATCATTGATAGCTAACTTCTCAAATCGCGCGTCAAGTGCATCCACCTTCATGGTGATAGAGCTCATCTGATTCTGGTCTAGCTTTACGATTTGATCATCAGTCATTCCAAGCTTAGAATCGGCTAATAGTTTTTCAAATATCACAACAGCTTCAGCAGCTCTGCGAGCTTCCTCACCAAGTGAGTTAGCGATTTCGTTTTGTCTTACAATTCCACGCTGGGTGGATTCTAGATCACTTTTTAAGTTTGCAAATTCTGTTTCAGCAGCAGCTTTTTCAGAATTCTTTTTTGCAGCCGCAAGCTTCTCTTGAGCTGTATTTACTGCCTTAATCAACTCTTTTTCTTCATTTCTTAGATTCAGAAGTTTGTCTTCAGCAGAGTGAAGTGCTTGCTCTTTTGCGGTTGACTTAGATTTTAAGTCTCCAAGAGGATCGCCTGTTCCAGCGCGCAATTCAACGATACGTGCCTTCTCGGCTTGTAATTCAGTAAGGGCTAAGTCAAAGTTCTGTTCTGCCTCAGCTTTTCTTACATCATTAATATTTTGTTTCAACGCAGCTGCTCGTTCCTCTTCTTTATCTTTAAATACTCTAACATTTTCAGCAGCGATGATTGCACCAGCAGCTTCTGTTCTCAATTCACGAGCTTCTCGAAGTAATTTCAATGATTCACGAAGCTTTACGACATCTTCGTCAGTAGTATATCCAGATGTTGAGGCACGAAGCTGTTCAGCTTTTGTAGTCAACTCTTCAGCCTTTCTCTGCTTATCTAAGGCGTAAGCATATGTGTTGTTGTATTTTGTATCTGATTCTTGTACAAAAGAAACGATTGTTGCGTATTCTTTTTCCATGTTTGCAGCAATGACATCGATGGTTTGACCATCACCAAATCCAGCAGATAAAGCGGCGTTGGTCATTGTTTTTTCTATGGATAAGTTCTCTTGTGCTCCAGTTGCCTGAGCTACGACCTCCTGTGTAGCAGAGTCACTAACTTCTAGACCAGCTTTTTTACGAAGCATCTCTGCTGCTAGTGCAGCGATATCTTCATTCAAGATTTCATCGAAATAATTATTGACGATGAGTTTCTCTTGTCCATTTTCTTTAACCAGTCTGATTTGTTGACGAAGGGCTACAGGCTTATCGAATACAGGGATGCTTACGCGCGCTTCGTGAATAGTAGGACTGTTTTCTGTTTTCACATAATACTTATAATCACCGCTCTTTGGAACGTATAGGGTGTATGCACCAGAATTAGAATTGGTGGCATTTTCCATGACTACACGACCGCTCATTTCATCTCTTACTTGGATGGTAGCATTCTTTTGCTCTGCATCAATATCTGAAACGAAATCGCCCTTCAAGTAAACCACTTGAAGAGGAATACCTTGAACGAGCACATTATATACATGCAAGTGATTTTGATCGCTAGTACGTCCACTCGCAAAATATGCGCGTTGATTTAATGAGTCAGCGATATAGAAAATATCATCATCTGGTGTATTGATTGCAAAATCCAAATTGATAGCTGGTCCGAAGTTGCCAGCCTTATCCATTTCACTTCTAAAGATATCATAACCGCCCATGCTGTTATGTCCTTTCGATGCAAAATATAAAGTCTTGCCATTGCTATGTAGGAAGCAATAGTCTTCATCGTACTTTGTATTTACTCCACCTCTTACTTTTTCAGCTTTGCTGAATTTTCCGTCAGGAAGAATGTTGGCTTTGTAAATATCTTTACCTGTGCTGCCATCGGCACCATAGCTAGAAAAATAAATTGTAGTTGAATTTCCTGGGTAGTGAATAACACCTTTGGTTGTGCTCTTCTGATCGAGCTTGGATTGCAATTCTTCTGGAAGAGTAAGTATTTTTCCGCCAATACCATCAAGGTTCATATAGCGGAAGAAGTCAGATTTATCAGTTTCAGTTTTGTTGATTACAACAACGTCCTTGATATTTGATAGGAGGTTTGATCCGTAGATGCATGTTTCAATTTCACGTTGAGCATTCATCTTAGCCGTGAGTTTTGGATCGGCGTGGGTTACGAATGTTTCATAGGCTTTTACTGCATCCTTAAACTGATAGTTCAAGTGATATGCCTTACCTAGGTAATACCAAACGAGTGGATCCTTTACTTCGCGTTTTGAAGCAGAAGAAAGAAATTGAATGGCTTTTGTTTTATCGGGATCACTATAGATGGCACAAGCGCCAAAACGATAGCTGTATTCCGCGTTTTGCGGATACAATGAAACCAATTGTGAGTAGAGCGGGTATGCTTTCAGAAAATTTTCTGAAGCAAAAAGCTCATTGGCTTCTTTGGCAAGTTGTTGCTCACTACCAGCTTTTTGGGCTGAGGCAGCTGCTACAAACATGGCCCATAGGGTGATGACCAGTGTTGTGCGTTTCATGCGCTTAGATCAAATTAGACTTCCGTTTTCCGCTTGTAAGGCGGTTTGTATTCATTTGTGTTCTCTGCAAGGTTCCTTGTCAAAGCATCGAACACACTCATTTTAACGGAACTAATCTTATTGGGTTACAATTTGGTACGTTTTTCCCAATTCTGCACATCAAATATAGCAACTTATACTATAATGAATGTTAGCTATTCGTTCAAATTCCAGTTGTACTCAAGATAGTCAATCTTGGCTTTATCACTTAGTTTGACAGTGCTATACCTATTGATAAAGGCCACAACTGTGCCTTGCTTGGTAAAGTCGGCTTTAAACCAAGTAAAGAGCTTACTCAATTGTGCGCTATTTGCTGAGATAATGTTTTTTGACTTGTCATTTATAAACTTTCTAGCCTGATCATCGAGTTGCTCGTTAAGACGGGAAGCTAAAAATGCTTCATTTCTCAAATTAGGGCACGAAACAGACGCGCAGTTTACTGCAAAGTGAATACGAGGTTCATTAAATTCTTTTCTAATGATATCGTGCTCAATGTTGTTCAAGTCATAAGTGATTCCTTGAATGGTAATATACTTAATGTCCCAAGGTGTGTTCACTTTGTAAATAGCTCCACCGAGATCTTTGATAGATTTACAAGGGTAGTTCTTTATAATAAGTTCTATGGTAAAAGCATTATATGCATTGATCCAATAGGCTAGGCGCTCATCCTTGCTCCATTTTTCAGTATTAGGGTGAGCAGCTCTTAGAATATCCAAGTATTTTTCAAGTTGAGCTTCCTCTGACTTAAAGCCTTTGTAGTTCACATGGCCGTTTGCGTCGACATTTTTTTGAAGCAAATCATTCCAGATGTCATGACTAACGGGACTTGAGTTGTTAGGTATTTTCTGTGCATCACAGCTCAAAATCATCATACACCAGAGGAATATAAAAAATTGACGCATAATTTTTTCTTTATTTACTTTTACATCGTATGTATGAGTTACGAAAGATAACTCATATTAGTTTCTGAGAAATTTATGTTCCCAATTATTACATGCATCATACCAACATTGAACGAAGAGCTTTACATTGGAAAGTTGCTGGCTCATCTTCATTCTTGTTATGAATCAAGTAAGGTAGAATTCATTGTAGTTGATGCTCGAAGTACTGATAGGACGAGAGAAATAGCACAGCATTACAATGTGTCGTTGATAGACTCTCAGTATCGCTCACGCGCACACCAATTGAATTTAGGAGCTCGGGCAGCCCAATCAGAAATTTATTATTTCGTCCATGCAGACACCATTCCACCACTTTGTTGTTTCGAATCAGTCATTGACCAAGCATCTAAAGGTTCTCAAATAGGGGGATTCAGATTCAAGTTTGATAGTGAGCGATGGATTCTTCAGTTTAACTCTTACCTGACTCGTTTTAATCTCAAGTCATTTCGAGGAGGCGACCAAACCATTTTCATCACTAAAAAACATTTCAATGCGTTGAATGGCTTTAATGAATATTACACAGTGATGGAGGAATATGATCTTATGAAACGTTCGGCTAGCATGGGAGAAAAGTACACGCTTATTCAAAAAGATGTGATGGTGAGTGCACGCAAGTATGCAGAAAATTCGTGGCTTCGGGTTAATTTCGCAAATGTTGTTGCCATGTACCGCTTTAATAAAGGTGTTGCACCAGATCTTATCAAAAAGGGTTATTCAGCAATGCTTCAGCATAAAATAATTGGATATCAGAATCATGAAAAATCTTAGAATAGCTTTAATCTTACTCGCATTAGCAGTAGTACTAGGAGCCTTTGGCGCTCATGCATTGAAGGAGCGCTTGGCTGAAGACAGCCTGAAAGTTTGGAATACAGCTGTGCTCTATCATTTTATTCATGCCATTGGATTAGTCATGATTGTGATTATCTCTAATCTTGGCTGGCTTAGTGAACGCGGCACCAAATGGAGCATTCGTAGTCTCTTTGCTGGAATAGCTTTCTTTTCTGGCTCTTTATACTTTCTGTCGACAAGAGATATTACAGGACTATCTGTTTCTTGGCTTGGACCAATCACTCCGATTGGAGGATTATTCTTCATCGGAGGTTGGCTGATTGCTGCTTTTAATTTGAAAAAATCGGCTGCTTAAGCGATATAGACGGTTTTAACTCGGCAAAAACTGTGAATGCCTTCAATTGATAGTTCACGTCCAATGCCAGAAGTTTTAACGCCACCGAACGGCAGGCGAGGGTCCGATTTGACAATAGAGTTGATGAATACAGCACCTTCATCAAATCGAGCGATGTGATCTGCGATGCTTTCGGGATCTTTCACATAGATACTTACTCCAAGTCCAAATGCGGTGCTGTTGCTTACCGCTACGGCTTCTTCCCAATGATCGTAGATAAATATTGGTACCACTGGGCCAAAGAGTTCTGCTTGCATGCAATGCATTTCTTGAGTCACATTGGTTAAAACGGTAGGATAGTAGAGTGCGCCTTTCACTTCATGACCAATTAGCACCTGAGCACCTTCTGAAATTGATTGTTCAACTTGATGATAGAGTTCTTCTGCAGCATCCTTGGAAACCAATGGACCTATATAGACGGTTGGGTCGAATGGGTCTCCTACTTTTAATGATTGAACTTTCGCTACAAATTTTTCTGTGAATTCTTTTTCAATTACTCTGTCTAAAAGAATACGTTTTGCCGCAATACAGCTTTGTCCATTGTTTTGAAAACGCCCGATAATTGCATCGTTCACTGCTTTATCAATATCTGCATTTTCTGTCACAATGAAGGCATTGCTGCCTCCAAGCTCTAACACCTGGGGCTTTATATTTTTAGCTGCTAAGGAAGCAGCATGGCTCCCGGCATGAAGACTTCCCGTCAATGATATACCGTTGACAGCAGGGTGCGCGATGATATTGGCTACATCCTTTCCTTTAATGTGAAGAACTTGAAAAATCCCATCCTGAATGCCCGCCTCTTCGAACAATGATTGAATCGCTAGTGCGCTCTGTTGCACGTTTGAGGCGTGTTTCAGTAGAAATTTATTACCGGCAAGGATGGCAGGCACAGCGCAACGGAATACTTGCCAAAATGGAAAATTCCAAGGCATGATCGCGAGCCAAACTCCATAGGGTTCATAAAGCACATAACTCTTCGAAGCATCGGTTTCAACAATACGTGGCGCTAAAAAAATCGGAGCTTGCTCAGCATAGTATTCACAAAGCCATGCACATTTTTCTATTTCAGCTTCGCTTTGAGAAATGGGCTTGCCCATTTCCTTTGTGAGCAGAAGCGCTAATCTCGATTTTTCTTTTCTAAGAATAGAAGCAAGCCTTATAAAATGCGGAACGAGTTCTGTTCTATCAAAGCGCTTCTCAGCTGCTTTGTGTGTTTTTTTACCTACCTGATCATGGGTATCCTCAGGCAATTCTGCCCATACCATTTGGTGATATGGATCAACGCTCCGAAACATATTTATCCGAAATAGCCCAGTTGTTTTTCTAATTCAGGGCTAAGCTGAGGCAAGTTGTGACGCTGAACCATGAAGCTAGTAAGCTCGGCGAATTCTTGGAAAATATAATGCTTCAATGCAGCTTCGCGCAGATATCCTTTACCACTACTGCCGCCAGTTCCCACGCGGGTTCCGATCATTCTGTGAACCATATTCATATGGCGCCAGCGCCAAGTAGCAAGCAATTCATCAATATCTAGAAGATGGTTGATTAGTCGATATGGATTTTGCATGATGGGATAATCGCGATAGAGCATGATGAACAATGCCGAACGACGCGCTTTATCAGAAAGTTTGCGACCTTCATTCGTTAAGTCCGTCATAAAAAGCTCTTCGAATACACGAACATTTTGTTTTTCTCCCTCACCGAGAGAGGCGGCATATACATCTTTGTAAGAGTTCCAAAAATCTTTATCACCTCCCCAATTGGTCCAGAAAGTAGGATTAGTGAAGTATGGCATTCGCTCCAACCAATCATTTACTAATTTGATTATAGGTGTCTTTTTGGCGAGGTCATAAATTTCTTGAGCGTCCTCTTTAGTGAGTTGGCTAGTAACATACTCGCGGCCATGACGGTCTTCAATAGTCAATCCAAGCACTGTTTCTAGCACTTTGAATTGCATGCTTTGGAAGCCAGATGCAGGTCTGAGCATATCTCTAAAGTCTAAGAAGTCGAGTGGAGTCATGGTTTCAAGAATGTCCACTTGGTGCACCAATACACGTAGGATTTCAACAACGCGATTCAATCGACGCACTGCCACTTGTAACTCTGGAGAGTTATCGTTGATCGAATCTTTAGACATGATATCATGAACCGACTTCACCTCGAATAGAATCTGTTTAAACCAAAGCTCGTAGGCTTGGTGAATCACAATGAAAAGCATTTCATCATGAGCGTGTTTGTTTTGCTTATCACTTTCAAGGTGCTGAGCATCTAAGATTTTATCGAGTTGTAAGTATGATGAATAATACATGTCGGTTTTGATTTTTGAGGAAGCGAATATACAATGTGAATATACTCATCGAATGACAGAAGTCACTTTAATGGCTGTAATCACTGCTACACCAATATACCGTGCGCTATTACACTAGCGAAATGTACCGCATGTGATTGTGGCTTGAGTCGTGGCAATCCAGTTAAACAGTGAAGCAGTTGTTGAAAGTCGATAATTGTTATCAATTATACCCCTCAAAGTGAACAAAATTCACTAGGATTGTTTCATTCTCGTGTCCATCTTTGAAGACTTATGCAATCCGACGAAATCATTGAAGTTATTGGTGCTCGTGAGCACAATTTGAAGAATATAGATGTATCCATACCACGCGATAAACTAGTGGTCATCACTGGTTTGAGCGGGAGTGGTAAATCATCTCTTGCATTCGATACCATCTACGCTGAAGGCCAGCGTCGCTATATCGAAACTTTCAATGCCTACGCCCGTCAATTCCTCGGCGAAATGGAGCGCCCGGATGTAGATAAAATTAATGGTCTATCTCCAGTTATTTCTATTGAGCAAAAAACGGTCAGTAGAAACCCTCGCTCAACGGTGGGTACCATCACTGAGATCTATGACTTTCTTCGATTACTGTATGCACGTGCCAGCGATGCTTTCAGCTATGTGACTGGAGAACGAATGGTCCGCTATACGGATGAACAAATTGTTCAGCTCATCCTCAAAGAATACGATGGAGATAAAATAGTGATCATGGCGCCATTAGTAAAAGGCCGCAAAGGACACTATCGCGAACTCTTTGAACAGCTCATGAAACAAGGCTATGTGCGAGCGCGTGTAGATGGAGATGTAATAGAGCTAGAGAAAGGATTCAAACTCGACCGATATAAAATACACGACATCGAACTTGTGGTCGATCGATTACAGGTTGACAAAAAAGATAAGCTTCGCATTGCTCAAACCATTCAAGTGGCCATGAAGCAAGGGAAAGGCAGCATTATGATTATGCGCCATGGGAAAAAAGAAGTGAGACACTTTTCTCGTTTCTTAATGTGTCCAACAAGTGGTATTTCTTACCCAGAACCAGAACCCAATCTTTTTTCTTTCAACTCACCCTATGGTGCTTGCCCGCATTGCAATGGACTAGGTGAAGTTGCTGAAATAGATTTAAATAAAATTATTCCTGACCCCAAGAAGTCTATCAAGAAAGGCGGTATTGTCCCACTTGGAGAATCTAAGAGTAACGCATCTTTCCAACAAGTGGAAGCGGTACTCAAACATTTTGGACACGACCTCAACACTCCTCTTTCAGATATGGAAGAGGAAGTAATCAATACACTTCTTTACGGTTCTGAAGAAATATTCCAAGTCGCATCTGCAGGAGGATACAGTTATCCTGTGAAGTATGAAGGCATTATCAATGCGATTGAAAAGCAAGTAGAAGAAGAAACAAGCCCTGCACTTCGAAGATGGGCTGAAAGCTTCATGAATAAAATGCCTTGCCCTGAATGCCATGGTAGCCGACTAAAAAAAGAGGCGCAGTATTTCAAAATCAATGACAAGAGTATTGACCAATTAGCAGCGATGGATTTGAAAGATCTTGCAGCTTGGTTTGTGAATGTGGATAAGAAAATGGGGGAACGTCAATTGGCCATTGCTATCGAACCTCTAAAAGAAATACGCGCTCGCTTGAGCTTTCTTCTTGGCGTAGGTCTTGAATATTTGACTTTGCATAGAAGTGCTAAAACATTGAGTGGAGGAGAGGCGCAGCGCATTCGACTGGCCACACAAATTGGTTCTCAATTAGTAGGAGTATTATACATTCTTGATGAGCCTTCCATTGGCTTACATCAGCGAGACAATCATAGATTGATCTCATCATTAAAGGCATTACGCGATACGGGTAATAGTGTGCTTGTCGTAGAGCACGATCGCGATATGATGATGGAAAGCGATCACTTAATTGATATTGGCCCAGGGGCTGGAGTGCACGGAGGGCGAGTGGTGGCGCAAGGTTCTCCTAAAGAACACCTCGCACAAAACAGCGTCACATCAAAATACCTTCGAGGTGAATTAAAAATTGAAGTGCCTGCAAAAAGAAGAAAAGGCACGGGTAAATCTTTGATTCTTCAAGGTTCAACGGGACACAACTTGAAGAACGTTGATCTCGAATTACCATTGGGTAAATTCATCTGCGTAACTGGAGTAAGTGGGAGTGGAAAGTCTTCGCTGATTTCTCATACACTTTTTCCAATATTGAATAATCACTTTTACGATGCTGTAAAAAAACCTTTGCCATACAAGGCAATCAAAGGATTAGAGCATTTGGATAAAGTAATCGAAATCGATCAGAGTCCTATTGGCCGCACCCCGAGAAGTAACCCATCCACCTATACGGGTATTTTCACAGAGATTCGTGCGCTATTTAGTAATGCCCCAGAAGCAAAGATTCGAGGGTATCAGCCCGGTCGTTTCAGTTTCAATGTTTCTGGAGGACGCTGTGAAACCTGCAAAGGCGCAGGACTCCGCACCATCGAAATGAATTTTCTTCCCGATGTATATGTACTCTGCGAAAGCTGCAACGGCAAACGTTATAATAGAGAAACACTCGAGATTCGATATAAAGGGAAGAGTATCGCAGATATCCTAGATATGACGGTAGATCAAGCGGTAGAGTTTTTTGAAGCTCATCCAAAAATCAAAAACGTTGTTCAAACATTGAAGGATGTAGGGCTGGGTTATATCACCTTAGGTCAACACTCCACCACACTAAGTGGAGGAGAGGCACAGCGCGTAAAGCTTTCTACAGAACTTGCAAAAAGAGACACGGGAAATACTATTTACATCTTAGACGAACCAACCACAGGGCTACATTTCCAAGATGTACAAATGCTTATTGATGTATTGAATCGCCTTGCAGACAGAGGAAATACTGTGCTCGTCATCGAACACAATATGGACATGATAAAAGTTGCAGATCACCTTATAGACGTAGGTCCAGAAGGAGGAGAAGGCGGCGGAAAAATTATCGCAACCGGCACTCCAGAGCAAATCATCAAAGTAAAAGGAAGTTATACGGGGAAGTATCTAATAGAGGAGTTGAAATAGAAAATTCGAGATTCGAGATTCGAAATTAATTACTTAAAATAAATTGGTTGAAATCTAACTTGATTAGTTTTTTAGATATGTATTAAGTACCAATTATTCATCTCGAATTCCGAATCTCGAATCATGAATTTTCGAATTATATAATCTCCCCCACATGTTTCTGAATATTCATCGCGATTTGTTCGGTTGGAAGATCGTTTGCGTCGCCACCGAAAGGCTCTTCGATTTCTTCTGCTACAAGTTCGAGTGAAGCTAGAACATAGAATATAAATGCGACCACTGGAATCACATAATATCCAAGTGAGAACACATATCCGAAGCCATAATTTGCGCCCTTCCCACCAGCGATCATATGCAATATTGGTTCTAAATACAAGTAGCAACGAAATGACAAACCCCAGCATGCCATGCATGATCGGAATATTCTTTACATGGCTGTTTTCTGACAATATCCAATATTCCATTTCGAGCCATGCAATAGCTCCAGAGTAGAGACAAATGACCGCTATGATCGGAAGTAGTTTTCGAAAAGTATCCGCTTTATGAAAGCGAAAGATAAAGGTCATCCAGTCTTTGGGGTTGTAGGCTATCATGAGTGTAAATATGTATCAAAAAAAAGTCCTCCCGAAATATTCCGGGAGGACTTTTTAAATTATCATCTGGTTGAATTATTCAGCTGATTCGCCGTCTTTTCCTTCCATTTTATCTTTAAGATTTGCAAGAACGCTAAGGTCACCTAGAGTTGATTTTTCAACTTGAGCATTTACAGCCTTAACAGCTGATGAAGACTCATTGCTTCCTTCTTTCTTACCTGCTGGACGAGCTGCTTTCTTAGGAGCTTCAGCACCAGCTTCTTCTTCTTTCCAAGTACCAGTGTGAGATACTGAAATCTTACGTTGGTTTTTGTTGAATTCAAGAACGATGAAATCCAATGTCTCTTCTACTTTAGCAGTAGAACCATCTTCTTTCTTCAAGTTCTTATTCACGCAGAAACCTTCAAGGCCGTATGGAAGAGTAACGATAGCATGGCTACCTTCTTTCTTCACGATAGTACCTTGGTGACGTGTACCTTCAGCAAATACTGTTTCGAACACATCCCATGGATTTTCTTCCAATTGTTTGTGACCAAGGCTTATACGACGGTTGTCTTTATCAAGTTCAAGAACTACCACTTCGATTTCGTCGCCGATAGCGCAGAATTCGCTTGGGTGCTTGATTTTCTTGCTCCAAGAAAGATCAGAGATGTGGATCAAACCATCGATTCCGTCAGCTAGTTCGCAGAACACACCAAAGTTAGTGAATGCACGAACCTTCGCTTTGTGTTTGCTTTCTACTGGGAAACGACCTTCGATACCTTCCCATGGATCTTGCATCAATTGCTTCATACCCAAAGAAAGCTTACGCTCGTCTTTGTCTACGTTCAATACAACGCATTCTACTTCTTCGCCAACTTTCAAGAAATCTTGAGCTGAACGAAGGTGAGAGCTCCATGACATTTCTGAAACGTGGATCAATCCTTCTACACCTGGAGCTACTTCTACGAACGCACCATAGTCTGCAAGAACAACCACTTTTCCTTTTACTTTTTGACCTACTTGTAGGCTTTCTTGAAGAGCATCCCATGGGTGAGATGAAAGTTGCTTCAAGCCGAGAGCGATACGCTTCTTCTCATCATCAAAGTCGAGGATAACAACGTTGATTTTAGTATCAAGTTGAACCACTTCTTCAGGATGGTTGATACGTCCCCAAGAAAGGTCAGTGATGTGAATAAGACCATCAACACCGCCAAGGTCAACGAATACACCATAGCTAGTAATGTTCTTAACAACACCTTCCAATACTTGACCTTTCTCAAGGCCAGACATGATTTGCTTCTTCTGTTCTTCAAGTTCAGCTTCGATAAGAGCTTTGTGAGATACAACAACGTTTTTGAATTCATTGTTGATCTTAACCACTTTCAACTCCATCACTTTGCCAACATATACATCGTAGTCACGGATTGGCTTCACGTCGATTTGAGAACCTGGTAAGAATGCTTCGATACCAAATACATCAACGATAAGACCACCCTTAGTGCGACACTTAACGTCACCTTTGATGATTTCGCCAGTCTCAAGTGCTCTGTTTACATTACCCCAAGCGCTGAATACGCGAGCAGTTTTGTGAGACACTTTCAATTGACCGTTTTTGTCTTCTTGTAATTCAACATAAACAGGAACTACGTCACCAGCCTTAAGGTCTGGATTGTAACGGAATTCAGTTACTGGAATAACACCTTCAGACTTGTAGCCGATGTTTACGACAACTTCTTTCTTGTTTACAAGAACAACAGTTCCATCAACTACTTCTTTTTCAGCGATAGTTGAAAGTGTGTTTTCATAAATGCTGTCGAAACGAGTACGATCTTCAGTAGAGTAACCTCCTGCTGCTTCGTATGCATCCCAATTGAATTCACCAGTGCTTGTCATGTAAGCTGCATCGTCTGCTGTGCTGTACAAATCAAGTGGTTCCTCAATTGCGATTTCTTCTTTTTCTACCGCTGGGGTAACGATCTCTTCATTGATGTTTTCAATTGGATCGATGTTTTCTGCATCTGCAGCTTTAACTTTTTTAGATTCTGCCATTTGGCTTTAACTTGTATCCGATCTATCCATTTCTGGATGCATTCTGAAAAACCGGAGGGGTTATGTGTTTATTAGTAACAACAATCGAATGCTTCATTGCTGCTTTTCAGGAATTTACCTCCCTGAAAGAAGGGGTGCAAATATAGTGATTTTTCTCAATCAATTATAATTTGAACCATTGAATTTATATCACTTAAAATCAATGTGTTATTATGATCTTTTCTCGCTTTCCATCATGAGTTATGAAAAAGTAGATTCCAGACTCTAATGCACCTAAGTCAATCGATCCTTGATATTTTCCTTCCAAGACTAGCTGACCTTGATAGTTGATCAGTTGAAAATTTGTGTTCTGATTACCTGTATAATACAAAACATCACTTGCAGGATTAGGGTAAAGTCTACTCTCTGAAATCTCTACATCAACGATGCTTGTATTAATATCACAACTCTTCGAGCTGAAGAAATTCCATATCTCCGCACTTGCATTGATATCCTGGTTTACCACACCGATTCCTCCCAAAAGCGCATCAGTGCCTGGCCATTGATGACCGCCTCCAATCACTTTTAAGTGAATAAGATCTGATTCGCCTGAGCAATTCAAGTAAGTATGCCTTTCAACACTTGAGAAATCGATAAAAGAAATATTAGGCAAATTTTCAATAGATGGAACCGCATCACATCCCAACTCAGTAGACCAAAACTGTAGCACTTGCGGAACTGAGTTTCCTGCAATAGCAGACCCATCATAGCTTACTACTAAATCACTAGTGCCGTGAATACAAATCACCGAGCTTGAGAATAATGGATTGCATGCAGATACTATAGATTCATTCATTGTTCCGCCTACTGATCCAACTGCAGCAAAACAAAATGAAGATTCACAAGCGAGTCGATAACTCATGTATCCTCCCGCAGAGAAACCACAACTGTAAAGTCGAGATGAGTCGATGTTGTAGTTATTCGTAAATGTTTCAACAAGAAGTTCTATAAATCCAAGGTCATTTGCATCAGAACCAGCAGCTCCGATTCCAACATTCCAAGCGTTCCCAACACCATCAGGATAAACAACTATAAATTGATTTGCGTCGGCCAGTTCATTAAAGTTAGAAATATCCATAATTCCATTGCCGGTTTGTGTAGTGCCATGCAAAACAAAAACCAAAGGAACTGCTTGGTTCGCTGGCAAGTTAGCGGGAACATAATAGGTGTAACTTCTTGAAGTTCCATTCAGATCAATTGTTGCATCGACCTGAGCAAAAGTGTTTACAGCAAAAGCAAGAGAGAGTAGTAGGCTAAAGGAGAATTTCATGACGATTATTTTGTAATACAATAGTACTACTTTTGCCCGATGCAATCGCAGAAGCTAGCCTCCATTCAAGCCCTCAGGGGTATAGCAGCCTTTATGGTTTGCTTCTTTCACCTAGCAGGACATTCAGATGGAACTAGAACATTGCTTCAAAATGAAGATCCCATCAAACAGCTTTCTTCTTTTGGACCAACTGGTGTCTTTGTGTTTTTTGTCATTTCTGGTTTCGTGATCCCGCTATCGATGGATCGATCAAAGTTCGATCTTTCAAAAGCAGTAATATTCTTCAAAAAAAGACTTTGGCGACTTCATCCACCTTACATCATCACCCTTGCACTCACCATTGCTATCGGGTTTTACAATAACTCAAGTGGCATGACGCATTTAGATTTGAGTTTTACAAATATTATTTCGCACTTCTTTTATGTCACACATATCTTTAATCTAGAATGGCTCAATCCAATTTTCTGGACGCTTGCAATAGAGATTCAGTATTATATCATTTTAGTTGTTCTATTTTCTTGGATCAATAGTGACCAAGTTTGGAAACGCGCCGCTGTTGTAACGTTGCTGTTATCATCTACATGGTTATTACCCGACGACCGATTTATTACATACTACATTTCTCCATTCATTGTAGGATTTAGCTGCTATTATTTTTTGGTAAAAAAACACAGTGTAATAGAGTGTGCTATATATGCAATTGCAGCAGCGATTGTAATCCTGCACTACGTCGGATTACACTGGTTAATTGCGTCTCTTGCTGCTGCTGCATTCATTCTTTACATTACCTCAGTTCATCGTTCACTTTCATTTCTTGGAAATATCTCTTATTCGCTCTATCTAACACATCCTATGATTGGGGGACTAGTCATTTTTGTATTGATGCCTTTTTCAAGTGGACTGATGACAGATTACTTCATCCTTTTTTGTGGTCTAGCTTCATCTATTGCATTTTCTTGGTTGTTTTATCGATGGATAGAGGTGCCAAGCATGAAAAAAGCTCAAAATGTGAGCTAATCTTTTTAGGTTCAATATTTAAGATGTGGAAAAAACACTTATGTTTATACCACGAAACCAAACATCATACTACATGAAAAAACTTTACACCTCTATTATCTGCATTGGATTTGGAATTGGGGCTCTCGCACAGCCAACATTGGTTCCAACCAATAACATATCAGAAATTGTTCAAGAACATTTCATGGGCAATGGAATCTTTGTAAGTAACATTACCTTCAATGGATTGCCATCAACAGAATATCATTCTCACATTGGAGCGTTCACTGATGAACTTGCTACTATGGGTATTGGAAGTGGAATTATGCTATCTACAGGTCCCGGCAGCGAGACGCTCGTTAATGGCCAACAATCCACCTCAGATCTATATTCTCCTCAAGATGCGGACATTATTTCTTTGGTAAATGATGCAAATTTTGTTGGTGAAGCGGCTGTACTTGAATTCGACTTTATAGCTACCGGAGATTCTGTTGCTTTTCAATATGTCTTTGGCTCTTCTGAATACAATGAATTTGTTGGTACGCAATACAACGATCAATTTGGTTTCTTCTTGAGTGGTCCTGGAATCAACGGTACATTCAATAATGGGGCTATCAACCTTGCAGTGTTGCCAGGCACGAATACTCCAGTAGGTATCAACTCTGTTAACGATGGTGTCAATTCACAGTATTATATTTATGCAGAGCCATTGGGTGGATATATTCCACAAAATATTGATGGACACACGGTGGTACTTCATGCTTGTATTGGTCAATTGCAAGTGGGGCAAGTATATCATATCAAGTTGATTATTGCTGATATGACAGATTCAGCTTTAGACTCCAGCGTTTTCTTAAGCGGGTCAAGTTTCGAGCAATTTTGCAATGAACCAGAAGGAGAACCAGGGGGGATTCAAGCCCAAACTTGCTTACTAAGCACCATAGAAGCAAGAGTAGACTACACGCTCGATTGTGGAACTATATCTATGACAAACGAAAGTAATGTCAGTGTAGAGGTTAGCGATTGCTACTTTGATATGGGTGATGGAACTCTCACACCAGCTTGTCAAGGAGTGAACTTACACACCTATGATTCGCCAGGTGTTTATGATATCAAGTTGATTTACTTCTCCAATGGATTCCAATCCATTTTTGATATTGACAATGTACTAATCAGCGAGTTTCCAGCGGCACAGCCAAATGTTGAGTTCAATGGAATTGAATTATCAATTACAAATTATGATGGAACTTCTCAAGTACAGTGGTACTTGAATGATGTTGCTATCAATGGTGCGAATAGTGATGTGTTTGAACCAACTCAAAGTGGAAATTATTCAGTGAGCGTAAATAATGGTTGCCCTATTTTCTCTGAAGCCTCATCTATTGTGAGTGTAGGAAGTGAGCTAGTGTTATCGCAAATGAATATTTTCCCAAATCCATCTGAAGGGATTGCAACCATCACTCTTCAGCAAAACACAACAATGATCAATGTATACGATGCTGTAGGGAAACTAGTGCAGTCTTTCAACACACTAGGAGCAACAAGACTTGAAATAACTTTAGAAACAGGTATGTACTTCATTCAAGCAGTAGACAAAAACGCTACAATCACGTCAACAATGAAGCATTTGGTAAAGTAATTTATGTCTAGAAAAATATTATTTGTCTTACTATTTCTGCCCATTCTCATGAATGGGCAGATTCGTTTTAATCAAAACGAAATAGATAGTATTTTAGGTATAAGCTTTAGTAAAAAGTTTAATGGGAACGCCGTCCTCCAAGTTGAGGATGAATTGTTTTATTATGAAAATGGCTTCCAGAATATGGAAAGTCGTTTACCTATTAAAAGAAATACACCATTTGTAATTGGCTCCATTAGCAAACAGTTTACAGCTGTTTTATTATTACAGCTTTATGATAAGGGGTTAGTAAAACTTGACACTCCTATAGGGAATTATTTAAAAGATCTCACGCAGCCTTGGAAAGATCAAGTGACTTTGCATCAATTATTAACGCATACGCACGGAATTAAGGCGAAAGACTTACCCACATCATTTGAACCTGGAACTTCTTACGAATATTCTCAGATCGGCTTTCAATTAATCGCTGAAATCATCGAGAAAGTAGAGGGAGTGGCTTTTTCAAAAAGTGCTCAAGTGCTTTTTGAAAAATGTAAAATGCTCAATTCTTATCATCCAGATTTGTTACCAAAAGGAACAATTCTATTCGGATATACACGAAAGGAGAACGGAGAAGTATTAGCAGAAAAAGAGTCACTTCAAAACTATCCTGCGGCAGGTAGTTTTATCTCAACCGTAGATGATTTAATTCTATGGAATAAGTATTTACATCAAGGTAAACTACTTTCATCTGAATGCTATAAGCTAATGCATACAGCATACCCGATTGCTGTGCGCAATCATCCTGTTTTCGGGAAAACGCTATATGGATATGGCACTACAGTAGAGAACACAAAAAAGCCTGTCCAACTTGGTCAGACAGGCTTTACACCGGGATATGCTTGTATGAATTTTTATTTTCCTGACAGAAAAGCTTCTATCATTATTCTATCAAATGTGGTGGAGGATTCAGAAGAATTCTCGAATATATTTTCGTTCCACAATGAACTGCTTCAACATTTCAAGAAAAAAATAGGAGGGAAGTGATTATTTTTTTCTAGGAGAAAAAGTTTTTCCAACGCCATCAGCGTAGTTGGTTAATGCTTTTGGATCAAGCCCTTTAGGACTGATAACTTCAGCGACATATAGTTTTCTCATGATTTGTTTTCTGAAACCGTTTACAGCTTCCTCCTCGCAAAGTGGGGTATCTAAATCATCGGCATCATAAATTTCGTAGTAATTAAGGTCTGGATAAAAAATCCACTTCATATAAATTAGGTGGCTTCCAGTAAGGTCATCAATAAAGAAAGAACCTCTGTTGTCTTTGTCATCGCTGATGAGACAAATCGTTTCTCCGTCGATTTTAACTGCGTCTTTTTTGATTTCTACATCTTGAGCAAGAATCCCCGTAGTCATTGAGAATAGTAGCGCGAGTAGTGTAAATGCTTTTTTCATTTCTGGTTAAATATGGTTACGAATATCGTGAATGATATGCTACAAAACAAAAACCTCACCAATTGGTGAGGTTTTAAGTATTCTCTTTAAAAAGCTTATCCAAGATAAGATTTCAAAATCTTTGATCTACTTGTATGTTTCAATCTTCTGATCGCTTTTTCTTTGATCTGTCTAACGCGTTCGCGTGTTAGATCAAATCTTTCTCCGATTTCTTCCAAAGTCAATGGGTGTTCGCCATTTAAACCGAAATAAAGTCGGATCACATCAGCTTCGCGAGAAGTCAATGTACGAAGTGAGCGCTCGATTTCTTTACGAAGTGATTCGTGAAGAAGATCTGTATCAGGTGATGGTGTATCGTTAGTTTGAAGTACATCATACATTGTAGAACTGCTATCATCACCGTCTTTCAATGGAGCATCCATTGAAACGTGACGACCGCTATTTCTCAACGATTGTTTTACTTCATCTAATGTCATCTCAAGCACTTCCGCAAGTTCTCCTGGTGTTGGAGGACGCTCGAATTCTTGTTCGAGTTTAGCGAAAGCCTTATTGATTTTATTGATTGATCCAATCTTATTCAAAGGAAGACGAACGATACGAGATTGTTCAGCCAAAGCCTGAAGAATAGATTGACGAATCCACCAAACAGCGTATGAAATGAATTTGAAACCTCTTGTTTCATCGAAGCGCTGAGCTGCTTTGATAAGACCTAGGTTACCTTCATTAATTAAGTCGGGCAACGATAGCCCTTGGTTTTGATATTGTTTTGAAACCGATACTACGAAACGAAGGTTGGCCTTAGTGAGTTTCTCTAGGGCTACTTGGTCTCCAGCTTTAATACGACGTGCCAATTCCACTTCCTCTTCGGCAGTGATAAGATCGACGCGGCCTATCTCTTGCAGGTATTTATCCAACGACGCGGTTTCACGGTTGGTAACCTGTTTGGTGATTTTTAACTGTCTCATTTTTTACTTAAAAAATTGAGCGATTATTACTTGCGGGTTCTTTTAGATAACGTGTGCACGGGGTAAAAATGTTTCGTTTGCGAGGCAAACGAAACGATTTTTAACATTATCCTTCTTGAGGAGCACCTTCTGGCTTAGGCAGAAGAGCCTTTCTTGAAAGCTTCAACTTTCCGTTCTTAGGATCTCTTCCGATTACCTTGAACTTCACGATATCGCCCTCTTTAAGAACCTCTCTAACGTCCATTACGCGTCTCCACTCAAGTTCTGAAACGTGGATCAATCCGTCTTGGCCTGGAAGAATTTCAACGAAAGCACCGAATGCTTGGATGTTCTTCACTGGACCTTCATAGATCTCACCGATTTCAACTTGTGGAGGCCAAACGATGCTTCTAACGCGCTTCACAGCTGCGTCAAGACCATCCTTGTTTGGTGATGATATTTCCACGATTCCTTTACCATCTTTCTCTTCGATAGTGATAACAGAACCAGTAGTCTTTTGAATTTCTTGAATGATTTTTCCACCTGGACCGATGACAGCACCGATGTTTTCTGTTGGAATATCGAAAGAAACCATGCGAGGAGCATGTGCTTTGTAATCTTCGTTTGGCTTGCTGATGGTTTTAACCATTTCACCAAGAATGTGCAAACGACCTACACGCGCTTGTTCCAATGCATTCTTTACCATGTCCATGCTCAAGCCCTTGATCTTGATATCCATTTGACATGCTGTGATTCCTTTTTCAGTTCCTGTTACCTTGAAGTCCATATCACCAAGGTGATCTTCGTCTCCTAAGATATCAGAAAGGATTGCATACTTGGAGTTGTCCGAGTTTGTGATAAGGCCCATAGCGATTCCTGATACAGGAGCTTTGATTCTAACACCACCATCCATCAATGCAAGAGTACCAGCACAAACAGTTGCCATAGAAGACGAACCGTTTGATTCAAGGATATCAGATACAATACGAATAGTGTAAGGACATTCTTCTTTCGATGGAAGAACTGGCTTCAATGCGCGAAGTGCTAGGTTACCGTGACCAATTTCACGACGACCAGTGCTTCTGATTGGGCGAGCTTCTCCAGTTGAGAAAGGAGGGAAGTTATAGTGCAATAAGAATTTATCGCTTCTTGGTTGAACAGCGCTATCGATAGTCTGCTCATCCAATTTTGTACCTAGCGTAAGTGAAGTCAATGATTGAGTTTCACCACGAGTAAAGATACTTGAGCCGTGCGTTCCAGGAAGGTAATCAACCTCGCACCAGATTGGACGGATTTGAGTCGTTGAACGACCATCCAAGCGGATGCTTTCATTCAAGATCATATCTCTCATTGCTTCTTTCAAGCAATCGTGATGATATTTCTTCAATAAGAATTTCTTCTCTGCTTTTTCTTCATCAGTAAAGCGAGTGTTAAATTCATCTTCGATCGTGTGGAATGCAGCACCTCTTTCTTTTTTACCAGATGGAGATTTTGCAGTTTCGTAGTATTGTTTGTAACAACCATCCCAAATAGCCTTTTTAAGCTCTTCGTCTTTTGGTTCGTGGTTGTAGCTGCGCTTCACTTGAGCTTTAGCAATTTTACTTGCCATTTCAGTTTGAGCGCTAACTTGTTCTTTGATTGCAGCGTGAGCGAGTTCTAGAGCAGCGATCATTTCAGCTTCGCTAGCTTCTTTCATTTCTCCTTCTACCATTACGATGCTGTCTTCGCTACCAGCTACCATCAATTCGAGATCAGCTTTGTCAAGTTGAGCCCAAGTTGGGTTGATTACGAGTTCACCGTTGATTCTTGCAACACGTACTTCAGAGATTGGTCCGTTGAAAGGGATATCTGAAACAGCGATAGCGGCAGATGCAGCAAGACCTGCAAGGCTATCAGACATATTTTCTTTGTCTGCAGAGATCAAAGTAACGATGACTTGTACTTCTGCGTGAAAATCATCTGGGAACATAGGGCGAAGCGCTCTATCGATCAAACGAGACACAAGGATCTCATCATCGTAAGGGCGAGCTTCACGCTTGAAATAACCACCTGGGAAACGTCCAGCAGCGGCGTATTTCTCGCGGTATTCAACAGTTAACGGTAAGAAGTCGATACCCTCTTTGGCCTCTTCAGCTGCAACCACAGTGGCTAACAGCATGGTATCTCCTTGTCTTACCACCACAGATCCGTGAGCTTGCTTCGCCAATTTACCAGTTTCAATGGTAATTGGACGTCCATCTCCACGGTCGATGGTCTTGGTAATCAATTCGTAATTCATTTCGTCTATTGCGGATAATTTATGTACTTAAAAAAAATGCAAAAAGGCAATTGTTTCAATTGCCCTTTGCATATAGCATAAGCTATTTACGTATCTTATTTACGGAGATCAAGTTCTTTGATGATTGCTCTGTAACGGTTGATATCAGTCTTGTGTAGATAGTCCAAAAGACTTCTACGCTTACCAACTAGACGGATTAGTGAACGTTGTGTTCCATAATCTTTCTTGTGCACTTTCAAGTGCTCAGTAAGGTGATTAATACGTGTGCTGAACAATGCGATCTGTCCTTCAGACGATCCAGTGTCCTTTTCTGATTTGCCGTGCTTGGCAAAAATCTGTTTTTTTAAATCTGTTGTAAGGTACATGCCAATACTTTGTTAGTGATTTTTATGTGATCCTTCGAAAAAACCTCGTTATGAGGGCTATTAAAAGGACTGCAAAGGTACGATTAATTTCCTTATTTGCAACTCTTGACTCAATTCTTTACAATCATTTTAGTTAATAACTGCTCATCATTCGACAAACTCAACAAGTAACTTCCTCGAGCCAAGTCACTGATGTTTAATTGTATGTTTTGATTTTCAGAAGACACTGATGCTTTTTCAAACAGAACAATACGCCCGCTTAAATCTCTAATTATCAAATCATAAACATTGCTTACTAAATCTTTTACTTGAATAGAAATAACGGTTGTGGCTGGATTGGGATAAATGGTCCAAGATGCTTGATTATCAACTTCATTTACAGAAACTTCACTCTCATTATTTACTGAAAAGGTTGGTGGTTGTAGCACAAATGCTCCTGTACCATTCGGATTTCTAGCAAAAGCTAAATCCTCTGCTTGTTGAGTATAAGTAACCTGATCAGCAATTAGTCCTTCTGAATTCAATAGGGTTACTGATTCTCCAGATGACGATAACTTGAAGTTAGCGTGTAAAGGACCCTGAAGTCCATCTTCATCAGCCCAAAGGATCAGATAGCTGTCAGGAGCCAACATCGTTCCTGCGGGAATTTCAAACTTGGTCAAATTCCAATCATTATCGGTAATGTAATAACCTGTTAGATCGATCGTCTGATTTCCTTTATTGTAAAGTTCAATCCAGTCATCATACTCTCCGGCATCATCTGCCATGGTAGACTCATTGTCGGCCATCAACTCATTGATTACGATATCGGAAGATGCTGCGAATGCTGGCATCGTATTGAAATAATAAACATCATGTTCAGCACCAACGGGCTGATAACTGCGTGTGCCAGCGGTATTGGCTTCGATGGCCTCAATATAGAATCTTACCACTGTGCCAGCCGGTAGTCCAGGGATTTGTGCTTGATAAGCAGCACCGTTATATGTCATAGGCAAAACACTAAAGTTGCCCACTAAACTGGTACTGTAATAACAATTCACCGTCGCTATTCCTTCAGAACTTGATACAGTCGCTTCAATAGTTACTGCTTCATTTGCAAGTGGTGTGATCCATTCGCCATCAGCACTGACCATTTTTACACCACTAATACTAGCTCCAACGGTATTGACCTCTGCATTATTCATGGCATTTCTTCTCGCTGTAAGACGGGTCTGAAGCGTTGTTTGTTCTGTTACAAAGGCGTTATATGTTGTGAGCTTTTTAGGGTCGTTTTGAACCTGAGCATCAATAAAATCGCTCCACTGATCAATAAATGCTTGTGTAGTTGTGAGGTTTAAAGCATCGTCTAATATGGTTCTCACATGCGCTAAATATCGCTGTCGATATGCAGGAACCTGCATCAGTTTATTTAGAAGTGGATAGTTAGCGTTATCGGCATGGTAAAATGGGGACCAGTTGTTGGCTTGATTTCCCAACACGCTATTCCCATCGTATTCAAGCGGAGTTAATCGTCCTGTCTCAACTTCCCAATAGGCATAATAGTCCATTTTTCCTTTGTAAACATAGCTGTCATCATCTCCAAAAGCGATTTCACATGCCAAAAACCAGAGTGCACGATCAACATCCATGACACTTGGCAACTGGGCTTCTAAACTGGAAAGAGCAGTATTTTCTAAAACGTCTGTTGTATTGATGAGCAACTGCCAAGGGTCTGTGCTTTCAGTAGACTTCAAAGTATAATAAGAAGAATAGTCTGTATCTGCAGTACCGAGATAATTCAATGCAGCTGTACCATCTCCCCATTGTGGGCCGCCGCCGCCAGGTCCGCCACCTGTCGTTCCAGTAGGTGAGTCTGCTCTCCAAAGAGTGCCGTCATTGCTTAGAAACCATTCTTCAAGATAGTCCTTGTTCATTTGCTGAACATTCGGATATAGCCCCCAATCTTGTCCGTTGATAAAGAGATGAACAAAGCTACATTTCGCAGCAGGAATATATTTTTTGATGAGATGCAAATACATAAACTCTCGAAGAAAAGAAGCATCTCCAAAGCAATTGTTGAGATTCAATGTCTGATATCCCATCAAATCCTGGTCAGGAATAAAGCTATCCATCTTGATAGAAAAACTCTTTTTATCTCCATTGACTTGCATGTAAGAAGTTTGTCCTTTGAATGAAACTCCCACTTGTGGATAGGCAATCCCATCTACTGTAAGGGTTGCGGAAACTTCGTTTTCAGTTCCATAATTAGAGGTTAGAAGTGTCCAATAATTACTTTGATCAAACTCTAAATAATATTCACGAATAATAGATTTGTCATATAGTCCGTCGTCTTCAACTTTTCCAATCGTGATCAAATGTTGATCTGGAAGTAGAGACCATTGATTGGGAAGGTTTTGTGCAAAAGAAGAGAAGGCCGAAAGGGCAAAGGATAGTAGGGATAATGATTTCATACTTATTTTGGTCTATAAGACTGTGATGCCGAACAAAGAAAAAGGTTTAACCCTGATTTTACTTTTTCTTAACAAATACATTTTCAGTTAAAAGGCTTGTGTTTGACCATATGTTTCTGACATTTGCATCGTAGAAAGAATTTAGAATGAAAATAGAACAGATATATACAGGTTGTCTCGCGCAGGGAGCTTATTACATTGAGAGCAATGGAGAGGCAGCTATCATTGATCCTCTAAGAGAGGTTCAACCTTACATCAATCGAGCAGAAACAAACGGTGCGAAAATCAAATACATTTTTGAAACACACTTCCACGCGGACTTCGTAAGTGGACACGTTGATCTTGCTAGAAAAACAGGCGCTTCCATCATTTATGGTCCTGAGGCCAATACGGAATACGAAGTGTACAATGCTAAGGATGGTCAAGAATTCGAGGTCGGAAATGTAAAGATCCGTGCAATTCATACACCTGGTCACACTCTCGAAAGTACGACATGGCTTTTAATTGATGAGAACGGAAAACCTCATTGCATCTTCACTGGAGACACCTTGTTTATTGGAGATGTAGGGCGTCCAGATCTTGCTATCAAAAATGGTTTAACTCAAGAAGACTTAGCTTCATTGCTTTTCGATTCATTGAGAAATAAAATCATGACTTTGCCGGATGACCTAATTGTATTTCCAGCTCACGGCGCGGGCAGTGCATGTGGGAAAAACATGAGCAAAGAAACAGAGGATACTCTAGGAAATCAGAAATCAACAAATTACGCATTGCGAGCGAATATGACTCGCGAAGAGTTCATCACTGAAGTAACTACTGGTATAATGCCTGCACCTCAGTATTTCGCGAAGAATGCAATGATTAATAAAACGGGCTACGAAAGTTTGGACGCCATCATCACTCGTGGAAGTAAAGCACTTACTCCAGACGAGTTTGAAAGCGCTGCAAACGCTGAAGAGGCTATTATTCTTGATACAAGAGCAGGAGCCGAGTTTGTAAAAGCTCACATTCCGAATTCAATTTTTATAGGAATCGATGGTGGTTTCGCTCCATGGGTTGGTGCCCTAATTACTGATATCAATGCGCCGATTTTATTCTTAGCTCCAGAAGGAAGAGAAGAAGAAGTCATCACCAGATTGAGCCGTGTGGGTTACGATAACACGATCGGATTTTTGAAAGGAGGAATCGATGCATGGAAAAATGCAGGAAAGGAAGTGGAAACACTCCAGTCTGTTTCAGCTCAAGCTTTTGTTGAGGATCTTGACAAGACATCTTATGATGTGCTCGATGTGCGTAAGCCAGGAGAATTCGAAGGTGGCCATGTGGATGAAGCGACCAACCTTCCTCTAGACTTTATCAATGAGGAATTGAATAAGGTGGATAAGAATAAAACCTACTACGTGCATTGTGCAGGTGGATACAGATCACTAATCTATATCAGTATCTTGAAAGCAAGAGGATATGACAATTTGATCAATGTAGAAGGAGGATGGGCTGCAATCAAAGGACTCCTAGTAAATCATTAATGAGACATCAGCTTCATTAAGCTATGAAATAAAAAAGCCGGTAGATTTTCTACCGGCTTTTTCTTTTATGCCATTGGAACTTCCATGAGAAGTATTCGAGTATCTGAGTCTGCTTTGATATCGAGCGTGTCTACTGACCACACGCCGACAGCATCGCGCTCTTCGAGGGCTTGGCCTCCAATTGTTGCTTTTCCTTTAAGAATAAAAGCATACACACCATTCGTTGCGGGCTTTCTTATTTTATGCTGCAATGAGAATCCAGTACTCAGTTCTCCAAGATCAAACCAAGCATCCTGATGAACCCAAACACCATCATCATCTGCGCTTGGAGAAAGAATTTGCTGAAACTCATTCACTTTACCTTCTTTCAATTTGATTTGATCATAACGAGGAGTAACTCCTTTTTTATTGGGGTACACCCAAATCTGCAAGAACTTTGTTTCCTTATTTGACTCACCGTTCATTTCGCTGTGGAAAATGCCAGTGCCAGCGCTCATGACTTGCACATCACCCGCTTGGATCACTTGCTCATTACCCATGCTATCCTTGTGAACAAGCTTACCCTCTAGTGGAATCGAGATGATTTCCATATTGTCATGAGGATGCTTGCTAAAGCCTGTGCCTCCTGCAATGATGTCATCATTGAGAACTCGCAACACACCAAAATTCATTCTTTCAGGGTTGTAGTAATTCGCGAATGAGAACGAATGGCGTGAATTCAACCATCCATGGTTGGCAAGGCCTCTTGAGTTTGCTTTATGTATAATCATGTTTGTGCTGATTTTTGAAGACTCCACCGGAATATGATTGAAGCCTACCTTTTCTTTTGGATGAGAGGATTCTTCTTCAGTGAGTCCTTTTGCCGCAACGGCAGTTACAGCGAGTGCACCTGTGCTGAGAAGTCCTTTTTTCAAAAAATCTTTTCTATCCATGACGATTAATTTATTTATTAGCCCAAAATTACGATCACCAATTTAGTAATTCCATTGATCTACATCAACACAATTATCTTCTTCTTGATTGCACTCATTTACAGTGCAGCCGGATTTGGAGGAGGTAGCCTTTATCTTGCAGTGTTATCCGAAAGTGGCTGGCCTCCTGAAAAACTTGTTTTCATTGCGCTTTCATGCAATTTCTTAGTAACACTTATTGGTGCCGTTCGGTTTCATTTCAACAAAGTAATTCCTTATAAAAGGCTTTGGCCCGTATTAGTGTTAAGTGTACCCTTTTCTTATTGGGCAAGCACTTGGAAAGTGACCGATCAATATTTTTACATAACACTTGCTTCTGCTTTAATGTTGGCTGCTATAGCAATGATAGCGCAATCATTGATGAAGAGGAATGCGTCAGAAGCCAAAAATCCAATTTGGATATACGCTATTGTTCCTTTCATGGGATTGTTGGCGGGAATGACGGGAATTGGTGGAGGAATTTATCTATCACCTTTATTGCATTTGAGCAATTGGGGCAAACCTAGAGAAATAGCGGCAGTAGCCTGTGTATTCATACTCATCAATTCGCTCGCGGGTCTTATTGCTCGTTGGTCTCAATTATCAGAGAGTTCGTTTTCTATTGAGCATGCGCTGTTACCTACAGCGGTTGTAGTGGGAGGTTATATAGGATCAAAACTCAGCGCAAAAATTTTAAGTCAGCAATGGATTCGTTGGATCACGATAGTAATCCTCATCTTTGCAGCAACTCGAATATTCATTCGGTTTTTATGAAAATTAAAATTAAAGCTTTTGGTATAGCCGCAGATAAATGCGGTAAAAAAGAGTGGGAGCAAAGCTTCCCAGATCAGGTGCTTTTAAGTGTTGCTAGAAAAAATCTAAGTGCAGAGTTTCCTGCTTTAAGTGATATCATAAATCATTCATTAGCGCTAAATCAATCCTATATTCATGAAGATGTAGTGCTTAAAGAAGGTGATGAAATAGCAATCATTCCACCAGTAAGCGGAGGATAAAATGAGCAAACATATTCAGCTTTTACATACCATATTATCTTCCTCTGAGGCAGACCAGTGGCTGCGTTCGAAGGATGATGGTGCGGTTGTATTATTTGTTGGAAATATAAGAGGTCATAATCGCGGGAGTGAAGTAGTACAAATTGATTTTGAGGCCTATGATGAAATGGCGCTCAAAGAACTACATAAAATAGCAGATGTGCTCATCCAAGAGTTTTCCTTGTCGCGTGTTTGGATTGAACATCGACTTGGTACTGTTTTGCCTTCTGAAACGGCTATAATTGCTGGTGTGTCCGCAGCACATAGAGATAAAGCCTTTCACGCTCTAGAGGAATTGATGCATCGATTAAAACAAACGGTGCCCATTTGGAAAAAAGAAATATACACGGATGGACATCATTGGGTGAACTCAACACCATAATTAGAAAGGAAATCCAATACCCAAATTGAACGCTCGATTGACACGGAAAGTAGGAGGATTGTCGCTGTCAGAAATATTTGCAAGAAACTGATTGTATTCTGTTTTTGGTTCCCAAAACCAGCGTTCACCTTCAATTTTAATAGGATCTTTGATTTGAAAACCAAGGTCAAATCTGACAAGGAAATATTCGAAATCTAAACGAATACCCATGCCGCTTCCAATGGCTAATTCATCTATAAACTTAGCTGATTTAAACTCCGCACCCGGACGAGTAGGGTCTTCATTCAGCAACCAAATATTTCCTGCATCCACAAAGAAAGCAGCTTGAAACATTTGTGTAAGCTTGAAGCGATATTCAAAGTTCATTTCAATTTTGACATCACCAATATTGTTGAAAGTCTTGATATCAGTGGTGTCACGGTAAGAGCCAGGACCTAGAGTTCTTGCCTGCCATGCGCGTATACCGTTGGCACCACCTGCAAAAAAGCTTTCTTCAAACGGAAGTACAGTTAGATTTTTTCCAGCCACTCCCAGTCCACCACTTGCTCTAAATACAAACCCATTTCTTTCATTTAAATTAAAGTAGTAGCGTGAATCTCCATCTACTTTGACGTAGTCCGCATATTGAATTCCTCCAAAATAATAGCTGCCATTTTCATCTTGCTTTACATCTAGAATATTTGCTATCGCTCTAGGAATGACCTTTCCAGCTACTTCAACACCATATTTATGATAGAAATAATGGCGTTGGTATTTTGCCTTTTGAGTGTTTTGAATAAAGTCAACACCAAAAGAATGAACTAAGTGATTCTGATAGGAGTTGGCAAGAAAGCTATCATTTAAACGGCTGATGAACGCATCAAACTCGGGAGATTTTTTGATGTCAATAATGCTAAGATCCCAGTGCACAATGAATTTTGTGCCTTTATCTTTATTCTCAGTAAACCCCCATAGTGTGCGAAGTTGAGTTAGTGTGCGCTCATAGTCAGGGCGTCGCTGGTAGTTCAAAGCAAGTGAGAAGTTGGTATAAGGCTCACTGTTCTTTTTCATTTTCACAAAAGGAGTACCCACAATCCTTGGAATACGAAGCGATAATTCCGGTCCGAATTCAAATGTGTTCAATTGAAGGGATCGACGCACATCTTCTGTTCCATCTTCATTTTGACTTGTTTCATTGATGGCACGGGTAGCTTCAAAACCGGTCACAATTTTAAACTCGAGACTTTCTGCCCCTCGGAAAACGTTTTTGTGTTTGTAAACCAAGTTCCCATATACACCTGTATTTCCGGAACGGTTAGTCAGACGTGGATCGACACTGACGATTTGTTTTTTTGCGGGGTTTAATCTTATGAAAGCGTCCAGAATATATACACCATTTGAATCGGCTGAAGGTCTTGGAATAAGCTGAATATTCACAGCTTTACTTGTGCCAAGTTGAGTATATCGTTTGTAGGTAAGGTCTACACGATCCTTTTGATACATTTCATTTGTATTGAAAAGGGTAGTGTAAGAGATCAGACTTTCTTTTATAGACGGTTCACCATTGCTAATTATAGTCAGGCCATTATATCGTAAAGTGTCTTTGAAAGCCTCGTCAGGATTGAGAGGGTCGCTTTCCGTGTAGACATAAATATTTCCAATATAATACTTCTTGTGGGGCACATCTACTAGTGAGTCACGCTGATTTATAGCGGGCAATTTTGGAGTACGGAGTCTTAGGATAACATCTGCTTTTTTACCGCCAACGGCGCTATCTACATCAAATGTGATATAATCTTTTGTAAATTCATAATAGCCTCGATTGTTAAAGAAATTGGCTATTCGTTCACGTTCACCATCCATCACATCTTCGTCAAACAGCATGTTTGGCTTCAATGTGGATTCTGCAATGATGTCTTCCGTGCGCTTGGCCATTGCCACATCTTCAATTTGAAATGAGATGTTTCTGAGACGATAAGGCTCATTGGGAAAGACATGATAGGTTACTTTCGTTTTTTCACCTTTTCTCCAAAAAACAATTCCTTTGTTTTTATAAATAACTTCAGGAATCACCTGATTATTGAAGAAACCTCTCTTTTTGAGGTAAACGCTCATTTGTTGAGCACTGCTCTTCATCTTTGCGCTGTCAAGCTCAGCTGGCGGTTCTCCTACAGTGTAGGCCATCCACATCCAAGGACTCTGACATGACTTGGGTTTTTTACCCTTCGCGGATCTTCTTTTATTCTTTTTTACACATCTTATCGCAGCGCGCTTCTCGCTTCTTTCGAGGGCTCCTTTTGGAACAAGGGTGTAAATACCAAGATTGAATCGAGCAAGAAAAATTCTACGGTTTGGTTTGAATTTCGTCAGTGATAGAAGCTCGGAGTTTTCTACTCTGTAGGCATCTGGCTCATCGTGAACTTTTATTCTATGCTTTTTGAAGTAGACTTCGTCTTCTCTAATTCTGTGAAAAATGGTGCACGAACTGAGTCCTGCGGCCATTATCAAAATCAGAGAAAAAAGTCTTATCAATTTCATCCTAGAGAATCGTGTTATCTTGCGACCGCAATTTCCGTCAAAAAATGCTGCCGATAAAAAAAGATATTAAGTTGGTTAGATCTCTTCAACAAAAAAAGTTTAGAAGAGAAAATCAATTATTTCTTGTCGAAGGTAAGAAAATGGTAGAGGAGGCCTTGGCCTCTCAATGGGAAATACACAGTTGGTATTCAACAGATCCATCTGTTCTTGAGAAACACCAAGGCGGTTTTCAAGTGACTGCCAAGGAGATGGAGATGATGTCTGCACTGAATACACCCTCCACACATCTTGCGGTTCTTCATAGTTTCAATCGCCCTTTAGCATTGCCAGAAGATGGAATGGTGCTCTTATTAGACGGTATTTCTGATCCAGGAAATCTCGGCACAATCCTACGAACTGCGGAGTGGTTTGGTATTTCGAAAGTATATTGTTCTGAAGATACCGTGGAGTTATTTAATCCTAAGGTGGTACAGTCAACGATGGGAAGTATCTTCCGAGTATCCCTCTTTTATACAGATCTCCCTCAGATTATTGAAGAAATAAAAGCGAAGAAAGGCAGTGTCTATGGAGCAGATCTAGAAGGTGAAAATGCTTTTGCTTGCGAGTTTAGTAAGCTCAGCGCTCTAGTAATAGGAAGCGAGAGTCATGGGATACGCCCGAATATAGAATCCATATTAAGTCAAAAAGTATTTATCCCTGGAGCAGGAAAAGCGGAGTCATTAAACGCAGGAATCGCCGCAGGAATATTGATGGGACAATGGTTCTCTACTACAAAGGCTTCTTGAGATAAGCTCCCAAAGGAAGTAAGATTGGATTGAACACAAATTTTTGCGCTAAAGCAAATTCTCCTTCTTCTGTTCTTGCCCAGTAAAAATTACCATCCCATGGTGATTCGTTACCTTGAGCATCGAATTCTCTTTTGGCAGCTCTCTTATTGTAGAGATTCAACTCTTTCACTTTGCCTGTATTCTCTTTCACGCGCAGCGTGAATGCAGGAACAACTTTATTAATGCTGTCCATTGCTTCACGACGCAAGAGCGTATTGTAAGAATCAAAGTGAACTTTTTTAAAGAGTATTAACAGGTCTTTGACAGCGACACTATCATAATTAGGAATACTTGTGCTGAATGCTTGAACTCCTGGCTGATAGCCTGCAAAAAGGGAGATATCATTTCCGCCTTTATATTGCACACCGAATGAGTTCTGTGGATTGTAATTATCTATTACTTGTATTTCCGAGAACTCAAGATTAGGATAAGCAAAGTAACCTGTATAACGCCATTCCATTTCATCTGTAAAAAATCGAGGAGTAAGGAAACCTGTGAATCCCTCCATATGTGTGATGTATGGATCTTCTGCGCGACCAATTCCAGGAATTTCTAACAGCATTACCGTCCCCATGTGATCAGGAGTTGAGGTACCAACATAATAAATCTTGGCTGGTTCATCACCTCCAGTATAGATCTCTACTTTTTTTCCAGCGGATGCTAAAACGCGCATCATATTGTCACGACTTGCTGCTGAAACAGCCCCTCGTACACGAATCCTATTGATTGTTTGCAAAAGATTATTGACAGCATCACGGCGGGCTTTATACTTTCCGTTAAGCATCCAAAGCCCATTATTTGGCGTACGCTCAATCGTTACAGATTTACCATTGTTATCTGTGAGAAATATCTTATTAATACTAGCGGTGTCTTGAATTGCAAATTCTGTCAACGGCTGACCCGAAAGGGTTGATCCTGATTGTTTATTATAAATAAAAATGGCTGCTGCCCCTAGAACTACGAATGCAATTAATAAGATAATATTTCTCTTCATCCTCTCACGATTTCATTTTTACTATATCCATTACCGAATGAACGCTCATTCGGTTTTACTTTTTTGTCCATTTCTTTTTACGGATATAAACTTGAATTCCACCAATAATCAATAGAACAAAAATTGGCAATGCCGCATTCTCGACCTGAATTCTACTGCGGTTGGCAGCGACAACGCTGTCGTCAAGCTTTCTGAGTTTAATGGTTCTAGAACGAACACTAATCAAAGCTTTATCATCCAACAAGTAATTCATTGAGTTAAGCAAAAATTCCTTGTTGTCATAGATGACTCTTTTCGCATAACGATCAAATCCTAGGGCTTGTGGCACAGGACCCTGAGGTGTTTCCATTACAGCATTGCGCACTACGTCGCCATCTGCAATTACCATCATTGCTGTCGGTACACTGCTTTCTTTATATGCGATAACTGGGTCTTGTCTGATGGCTAGTGGAAGTTGATCCTTGAATGCAGAATTAAATTGCCCTTCCATCATCAAGGCCATAATCTGATTAGGCATTGCCCCTTGTTTGAAGTAATCCATTCCTAACTCTACTACACTAGTGTTGATTCTAACAGGAGTTTTTAGTGCTTTGGATAACTCAGAACTACGAAGAATCGGAATCTTCTTTACAAGTGGAGAAGAGTTGACTGTATCGATACTACTTGCAAATTCATACTTGATTGGATCCAAATTCGCCACGATAGGATGTGCATTTGCTGGCGGGAATAGGAGAGGAGAGTAGTACCAAGAAAACATTTGAATATTTCTCTGATTACCCATAGGACCTGCGTCGAATGCAATTGGAGCCGCTTGAAAGTCGATGACAATATTTCTATTGATGCGGGCGCCATATTCGAATAGCATTTCATACAACCCCATTTCGTTGCTTACGCCCATCGTTTGTTGCTGCGCGCGAAGGCTATCAAGATCCGTCAAAACCGGATCGACCATCCAAAGCACCTTACCACCATTCATGATATATTGGTCAATTATCACACGGTCCTTATCCGAAAAAGCGCTGTCGGGCTTAGCAATAATTATAGCATCGTAAAGATTTTTACGCTGAGGCAAGCTCTCTACTTTATCACTAAGAGCATTGATTCTCTCATCAATGGTTACGATATCAATTGCATAGTTCTGTTCTAGCCCATTGAGGTAATCGGCCATTTCGATAGGCAATAATTCTCCATGACCTTGAATGATCGCAACTGCTGGTTTATCTTTTCTGAGCGCTTTTCTAAGATTAGAGGCAAGCTCAAACTCAAGACTATTCACAGATGAATTGATCATCTCATCGCTTGGCTCCGGCATATCGCTTTTGAAAAACTGCACAGGATATTCTTTTCCTCTGTACTCGATAATTGCTCCAGGCCAAATCAACTTTGATTGCTGCGCACCATTTTCCTCATAAGATAGACGAGTGAAACGCAAACCTTTTTCGTACAGGGCGTTCTCTGTTTCTTCAATCGTTTTTTTATCTCCGCTGGAGTAAGGATCAATGAACTCATATTCGATTTGACTACTGCTGTAGTCTCTGAATTCATCCAATCTTTCCTTGATGTTTTGTTCAAGTCTTTTGAATCCAGCAGGGAATTCTCCAGTTAAATAGCAACGCACAAACACTTTATCCTCAAGCGAGCCAAGCATTTCCTTGGTAGGTTCAGTAAGTGTGTGGCGTTTTTCCTCGGTGAGATCGAGCTTGAAAAAAACGAATGTGAGAATAAATGCTAGGAAAAAAAGAATTCCTATGGAAAGGAATAGATTAAATAAGTCTGTTCTTCTTGCTTTCATGGTCATGCACAAAGGTGCATCTAAAAAGGCCATGATTAATGGCCTTCACTGCCAATTTTTTTCAATAATATATAGTCAATAGCTTTTGGCCCCATGTTAAAGAGAAGGTCAAGGCTTGACAGATTATTCTGAAATGTGAATCGGTCAGCAAAAACTTGAGGATATTCTTTCGTCAAAAACGGACCTGATGATGGTTCAAACTGCAATCGAATATCATTCTCCTGAAAAGGAATTTGCTCGTCAATAATATTCACTTCTCGTGTTCCAATAAAGAGCTTTCGATGTATTTCAATACTTGATAAATTGTAATCAATCAAGTACTTATCTTTTTTCAAATAAAGTTTTTCTACAAGTGGGTAGAAGTGATCAAAGAAGGCTGACTTCCCATATGCACTTCGAATTGTACCCAAATGTGTATTCATCCAAGTGCCATGAGCGATCTGAATTTCTTTGATAGAGATCTTAACTCCCTTTTGTCCAATGACAGGAATTGTAAGGCTGACTTTACCATTCACACCCAAAATATCATAGCGATTTCGATAGGTCTGTTTTGGGTAATGCTCAAATTTATCTAGATAAATGGATTCATTGCGCAACGCAAGAGACCACCAATAGATCGATGGAAAAGGACAAATCGGTAAGACTTCCATGCCTTAGTCTACAAACTTGAACATGCGCTCCCAACGAGTTCTATTGTTTCTGCGGTAGTTAGGATCTTCTTTCGAGAACCAAGTGAATACAGCTTTACCAACCACGTGGCTTTCTGGAACAAAGCCCCATACACGTGAATCCGCAGAATGATGGCGATTGTCTCCCATCATCCAATAATAATTGGATTTGAAAGTGTATGACTTCGCCTCAGCACCGTTAATGAAGATTTTATCTCCTTTCACTTCTAGTTTATTCTCCTCATAAACTTCAATAGCTCTGCGATAGACAGGCAGATTACCCAAGTTTAGATCAATTGTTTCTCCTTTAGCAGGAATATGAATAGGCCCGAAATTATCCGCCGTCCAATGCAAGTATGGTTCTTGACTGACATTAGGGAAGTATCGCGCCATGTTATTTTCCTCTAAAGGAAATTGTTGAACATAAATCGAGTCTACGAATGAAAGCTTCTTCACTTTATCTGCTACTTCTCTTGTCATTGTAAGCACAAAACCGTTCTCAGATCGCTGACTAATTTCTTGGTAGTTTAACTCGTGCTCCTCAATGATCTTCACCAGCGCTTTTTCCAATTGCTGTTGCGAATATGAAGTAGTAATATCGACGTTGTAGGTGAACTGCAAACCCTGTGGATTTTCAATCGCAGCTCCGTTAATCATTACTTGTTGATCCTTGATTTCGAGATTATCGCCAGGAAGACCAATACAACGTTTGATATAGTTTTCTTTCTTATCGATTGGACGATGTCTCAGTCCTTGGAATTTTACGCCGCCTGCAACAAGCTGTCCATCCTCAGAGCAAGACAAACAAAAACCTTCATTAAAATTACTTCTTGCTTGTGTAAAATATTTTGATGAATTCGCAGCAAAAGCCTTGTAAGCCGCGAGTCCTGTAGTGTCTGTCAAATAGCTAGTTCTGTTTTCTTTTCTGAAAAGGAAATAAGCTTCTTCACGCAGGATTCCATAATAGTCGTGTCCAGCATAATAAGGATGCACTAGCACTGTATCGCCATTTGGGAAGTTGAATACAACTGGGTCAAATCTTTCTACATCGCCAAAGCCTGGTAGACGATAGTTAGGAAGTGAAAACCACTCCACATAACTGTTGGCCATTGTTCCGGGAATAGCATTATGGACAAACGGAATTGAAACGGGAGTTTGTGGCAATTTTGCACCGTAGCTCATTTTGCTTACAAATAAATAATCTCCCACCAACATGCTTCTTTCCATAGAAGGCGTTGGGATTGTAAATGCTTCTAAGAAGAAAGTGCGAATAACGCTAGCGGCAACAATAGCAAATACTATTGCTTCACTCCATTCACGAGCAAATGACTTTTTCTTTCCAGTCCAGTCGCGTGGTCCTACAAAAGCTTGATCCTTTTCCTTAAACGTAAGATTCAAAATAGAATACCAAGGAAGAATTGCAAAGAGCCATTGATCTTGTGTCTTTCTTTTATCGAAAGCAATACCCAATTCTACATTGATGATCATTAACATGATCAAATTCACTCCCGGAATTATTAGAAGGAAAAACCACCACCATGGGCGTTTCAATATTTTTAGAAAAGGAAAAAATTGTACTAAAGGAAAATAGGCGAGGGCAGAAGTATGACCTGCTCTCTTTAATAATTTAGGTAGCGCTACACAATAAATAATGATAAGTAGTGCTAAAAATATTTCTGGAATTCTCATACAGTTTAAAATTTAAGAAAGTCTTTCATTGTAAAAACACCTTTCTTGTTTTGAAGCCATTCAGCTGCTTTCACAGCTCCTAGCGCAAATCCTTTGCGACTTTTGGCTTCATGTTTTATTTCAATAAAATCTACTTCTGAGTCGTACTTTATGATATGTGTACCTGGAACTTCGGGTTCGCGTAACACATCAATGTGAAGGTCTTCACTTGAAGGTTCATCTAAGGTCCATTGTTTTTTTCTATCTAGATTTTGTAAAATACCCTCTGCAATGGTAATCGCTGTACCACTTGGTTTATCAAGTTTTTGCAAGTGATGAATCTCTTGAATGCTCGGCTCATATTCTTGAACATCGTTCATGATACTTGCCAATTTTTCATTGATGTGAAATAGAATGTTGACACCTATAGAAAAGTTTGTCGCATATAGAAGTGTTCCGCCTTTACCTTCAGCCTCTGATTTGATTTCATTCAAACGATTGTACCATCCCGTTGTACCAACAACTACAGGAACACCAAGCTCAAAACAAGCTAGAATAT
>JAIXWP010000127.1 GCA_027491215.1 Flavobacteriales bacterium
ACCGCTTTTCGCGGACTTGAATATGTAGCTCGTGCCGAATTTTAGACAAATGCAAAAAAATTGACGACGAATGGATTAAATTTGCCTCCGAATGGCTGAGATCTCTCGTTTTAGCTATTCAAGCTAAATTTTAACCTAATGTACTTAAATTCAATGATTAGTGCCCAATCTACTGGGTGGAAAGGGATGCTCCGTGCAAGCTTTACTTTAAGCTTAGTGTTTGTCCTCGTACTTCTTTCCGGAGATGCTGCGGCTCAACAAATCAATGATGAGTCGGCGCGAACAATCCTCCTCAAACCGGCTAGCGCTTCTTCCGATCTCACCCTCGACCCCGAGGTGGAAAAGCTATTGCACTATTACAACGAAAAAATCTATTTCGTTGAAAACAAAGGCCAGTTGGAAAAACCAATCCTGTTCAACGCACGCTTTAGACTGGGTGCCGCTTCGGTCATGTCGGATGGTGTACTTTTAAGTACATACCTCCCGGAAGATCTCGTGGCCCGATCGGAACAAACCATGCGTCAGGAAATCGCACTTAGCGAGGGGCGTTCGTTTGGGGAAGCTAACATCGCCATTCGCGCCCATGCATGGAAGATGAAATTCCTCAACCATAGCGCAAACATGTCGATCGAAACCGGCACGAAACACGCTGATACATTCAACTATTTCAAAGGCAATGTGCACGCTGCGAATGTGGCGTCTTACCAAGAGATTTGGTACAAAAACGTGTATCCAAATGTGGATGTTCGCTACTACCCAGCTATCGACGGGTCATTGGAATATGATATCGTTTGTAAAAAAGGATTTGATGCCGCTCAATTGATGGTTCAATTAGAAGGTATTTCGAAAATGACCATCAACAACGCGGGTAGCCTTGTGCTCTCCACTTCTGTTGGTGAAATGAGTCTGCCTTCACCAGTGGTCTATCAAATGATCAACGGTCAAAAGGAATATGTGGATGCTTCTTACAAAATCGTTGACAACAATACCTACACATTCAACCTCGGTAAATTCAATCCAAACTTCCCACTGTTGATCGACCCAATCGCTTTGCGTTGGGCCACCTGGATCAATACCAACTCTTCGGCTTTGGGACAGAACACAGACGGGCAGAATCACGGTCACGGTATCTATATCGATCCTACTGATGGTGCAATTATTACAGTAGCGCGTGTAGACGGTCAAACCAACTTAATTACCACGGGTGCACTGGAGAGTTCACCCAATGGTGGTATAGATTTGATTGTTGGTAAATACTACGAGCCAGCCACAGTAGGCGGTGTCGGTGTTCGCGTTTGGCAAACGTATATCGGTGGTGCCAGCGATGACAATCCATACGCATTGGAAATGGATAGCAATGGTAATATCTTCATTACCGGTCAAACTCAAAGTACCGATTTTCCTTTGACTGCCGGAACAGCCTATGGCAATACAGGTGGACTTGACGGAAGAGCCCAATCAGGTGATAATATTTTTGTACTTAAATTAAATACAGCCGGTAATAGCTTGAAAGCGGCTGTCATTGGTGGTAACTATACTGACAACTCGTATGATCTTCGTGTGAGTAGCACGGGAGATATCTACGTTTGCGGTTCTACTACAAGTAGAAACTTGAGCACACGCTACCCTTCAAGTGGTGCGGTAAATCGCAGCAACGGCAATCAAAATCAAGATGTGTTTGTTTTCAAAATCAATGCAAACCTCACCAGTATTGGTTGGATGAAAAACTACGGCGGAACAGGCGATGACCGAGCACACATCATGTTGACGAATGAGGCTACTGGTGATATTTACCTTGGTGGTATAACGGGATCTTCTGCATTCCCAACAGTTAATCCGCGTCAAAATGCACGTGGCGGTGATACCGCTGGTTTACTTTCAAAATTGAAAAGTGTGAATGGTGGTGTGGTATGGGCTTCCTATTTCTCATCCACTTCTTCAAACGATACACGCATTCTTTGTATGGAATTCAACCAACAAAAGAATGCCTTTTATTTTGGAGGTGTGACCGATGGTCTGCCTTCTTCGAATTTGATCAGCGGTGGTTATGATCTGTCGTCTAACGGCGGTGACGATTTCTTCATTGCTAAAATGGATACAGCTCAAACCTTATTGGCATCTACTTATGTAGGTGGATCGAATGCCGAGGTGAATATGATGGGATTGAATGTGGACGATAATGATGATGTCTATGTATTTGGGTATTCCAACTCAACCAACTTCCCAGTAACTTCGGATGCGTTGCAATCATTGCTTAACAACACCAACAGCAATGGTAGCACTCCAAATAATGACAAGGTGTTTTTCAAAATGCCTTCAAACTTGGCTTCATCACCATTGTATAGTACATATTATGGTGGTTCTGGCGATGACTACGATCCGGTAGGGGAGCGCGGTATCAAATTCAGCAATTGCCGCATTTATACGATCGTGACTTCAAAATCGAACAATATTCCATTGACGACTGGGGCATTGAATACGAATAAAGAAAGTTCAACGTCGATCTACGAACCAGGTTTGGTGGTTTGGTCAAACCCTCCTGATATGGTGAACAATGAGATTTTCGGTAACCAAGTTATTTGTGCAGGAATTCAACCGAGCGATTTTACTGGTACTGTTCCAAGTTATGTGTTGCCTAATATTTCACGCAACCAAACTTCGACAGCTTATCCAAACGTAATTTCAAACAACGTAACTTATACTTGGCAAAAGAGTACGGATGGAAATACTTGGGTAAATATCTCTGGTGGGAATACGCAAAATCTTTCAGGAAGCTTGATTGGTGTATTAAGCACCACCACTTACTTCCGTCGTATTATCTCAGGTGATGCGTGCGTATTGCCCGATGCGGCCAACCAAACAGTTACTGTGACAGTTATTAATTCAAATGGTACGGTAAACCCAATCACGTGTCATGGGGCAAACAATGGTTCAATTGTATTGAACCCAACTGGTCAAGCTCCATTCTCATATACATGGACACACGGGCCGTCGAGCGGAACGTTGAGCAATCTTGCTGCCGGAAACTATACAGTGACCGTTAGTGATGCCAATGGATGTACTTCCACTGATACCTATACTATTACTGAGCCGGCCGTATTGACAGCAACCATTTCTACGGTGAACACATTGTGTGCAGCCAACAATGGTTACGCGAGTGTGGCTGTATCAGGCGGTACCGCTCCTTATACTTACTTGTGGTCGAATGGTGAAACCTCATCATTCGCTTCAGGTCTTGGTGCAGGAGCTGTTTCTGTTACCGTTACCGATAATAACGGATGTACAGCGAACGATATCGACGCCATTCAAACGACATCGAATTTGACACTTACTTTTGTGTCGAAAACAGATGTGCCTTGTGCGGATGAGGCTACAGCAACCATTGTCGTTGCAGCATCAAATGGCGCAACACCTTATACGTTTAAGCTCGATGGTGGAGCTGGTCAATCAAGTGCAACATTTAATAACGTCGCTGCTGGCAATCACGTGGTGACTGTAACAGACAATAACGGTTGTTTGGATGCTATTGAAGTTACTATAGATGCATTAGACGAATCAGCACCCGTGCTTGAAGGCGTTCCTGCAAATACAACTGTAGAATGTGACGCTGTTCCAGCGCCTGCTGCGGTGACTGCATCAGATGATTTCTCTAGCAACCTCCAAGTTGATTTTGAAGAAAGCACCGAAGATGCCGATTGTGGATATGTAAT
>JAIXWP010000145.1 GCA_027491215.1 Flavobacteriales bacterium
CATTCAGCGCACAAGTAGCTCCCGGAACTTATAATCAAATTAAAATAGGAATTGGTGTTCCAGAAGCGATCAATAAAGACATTGATCCTTCTACTTATCCGAACAGCAGTCCACTCAGTATTCAAGGTGGAGCGGGAATGTTCTGGACCTGGAATACAGGCTATATTTTTACAAAATTTGAAGGACGTGGAGATCTAACTGGTCAAGAAGGTGCGGCATTAATTTCACCTTTCTCCTATCACACGGGAGATGACTTTTTGTATCGTACTGTAACGCTTGATAAATCATTTACGGTAGAAGCAAATCAGTCGCAAGACTTGTCCATCATTATTCAAGCAGATCAAATCATCAATGGTGGTCCGAATCCATTAGATATCGAAGTAGATGATGTTACGCATACAGCGGGCAATCCAGAACTTGCGACCAAAGTGGTAGAGAATTTTGTTTCCGCTTTTTCAATTCAGTAATGCGCGTTTCGATATTCCTTATCTCCATCATCATTGTTTTGATTGCATGTCAAGAACAAAGTGTAATGGAAGATCAGGCGTATAAATATCGCACACCATCATTTTTTCCAAAACCAACAATACCCCAAGACAATCAGGCAACTACTGCCCGTATTGAGTTAGGTCGCAGATTATTTTTTGAGAAAAAATTATCTCGCACTGAATCGATGAGTTGTGCTACCTGTCATGTACCATCCATGGCCTTTACCGATGGCAAAGCGCGCAGCACAGGTGCACATGGAAAGTTGGGAAAAAGAAATGCTCCGACGTTAGCCAACCTACTTTGGATGCCTTATTTCATGGCAGAAGGCGGCGTACCTACACTCGAACTACAAGCACTTGCTCCACTTCAAGATTCTATTGAAATGGATATGTCCATGAGAGATGCTATTCATCGTTTAGAAAAAATAGAGAAGTATCAAAACTTAAGTCAAACCGCATACAATAGACCGATCGATTCGTATGTGATTATTCGCGCATTGGCAGCGTATCAGCGAACATTTATCAGCGCCGATTCACGCTTTGACAAATGGTATTATCAGCAAGAAACCAAAGCATTTACAGCAGAAGAAGAATTAGGAAAAAAAATATTCTTCAGTGAAAAAGCAGCCTGCATGAAATGTCATTCCATTCCACAATTTACCGATTACCAATTTTACAATATTGGTCTCTATGAAAATTATGCGGATGCGGGCAAAGAATTGGTAACGTATAAAAAATCAGATAACGGAAAATTTAAAACACCAACACTTCGGAACATAGAACTCACGCCTCCCTACATGCACGATGGTTCTATGCGAACATTGGAGGAGGTTATTGAGTTTTATAATACAGGAGGAAAAAATCATCCGAACAAAGATTTTAGAATTCAGCCAATGAATTGGACGAAAGAAGAGAAAGGATATTTATTGGCATTTTTAAAAACATTGACAGACTGGAACTTTGTTCAGAACCACACCTTCTTACCTTTGGAACAATGAGTACAGGAAGAAATAGCACATATGCCGTTCTACTTACCTTTTTGGTAGTGGGCATTTTCGCGTGCAGACATCCTTTACCCGAAGAAGAAGTGCAGCTTCCAGATGAAGTCATTATAGATTACGGAACTCCCTATGATTTGGTGATTCCCCCCTTCTTCCCCCCCATGGATATTCCCGCGGATAACCCATTGACCGTGGAAGGCGTGGAGTTAGGCAGATATTTATTTTGGGAAAAAAAACTCAGCGGCAACAATACCATGTCATGTGGCAGTTGTCATTTACCCGACAAAGGTTTTAGCGATCCCAATCAATTTTCGATTGGAGAGACCGGCGCCATCGGCACAAGACAGGCGATGCCTCTCGTCAATATGGGATGGTCCACCACCTTTTTTTGGGACGGACGAGCTCCATCGCTCGAAATACAGATTTTAGAGCCGATAGAGAACCCTATTGAGATGAACGACAGTTGGATCAATGTGGTGCAAGAAATTGCCTCAGACCCCCTCTATCCGCCCAAATTCGCAGGTGCATTTGGTAGCACAGAAGTGACCAAAGAAAAAATTGCAAAAGCGATCGCATCATTTCTTCGCACTATGATCAGTGCTGATTCTAAATTTGATCGACAACGCATAGGACAATACTTCTTTACAGAAGAAGAACAACGCGGATTTAATTTATTCATCACCGAAGGAGGCGATCCACAAGACAACCCCACCTTTCAAGGCGGAGCGGATTGTTTCCATTGCCACGGATTCGGCGCCATGCAAATGACCGATTATTTATTTCACAATAATGGATTGGACGCAACCTTCGAAAATGACCCTGGTCGATTCTTAGTAACCTTAAATGAATTGGACAGCGGTAAGTTCAAGACTCCGTCATTGCGCAATATTGAACTCACCTCCCCCTACATGCACGACGGGCGTTTTACAACATTAGAACAAGTCATAGAACACTACAACGGCGGCGGTACTCCTTCATCGACGATCGATCCATTCATGAAGTTCACCACCGGCGGACTTCAGCTCACCGATCAAAAGAAAGCAGATCTTCTCGCTTTCCTAAAATGCCTCACCGACACAAGCTTCCTAACCAACCCAGCGTTTCAAGATCCGCACTGAGTCAATGACAAATGACAAATGACAAGTGACAAATGTTCTCGGCGTAGCCGAGAACAATCAATCAATCTCGGCTGCGCCGAGATTGATTGATTTGTAATTGCAATAATTTGTAATTTGTAATTTGTCACTGAATGTATTTGTCATTTGTCAATTGTCATTTGTAATTGAATGTATTTGTAATTTGGCTCCGTGGATGAATTATTGAAAAAATATCTTGAGCGTGGGAAGAACAATAAGAAGGAGAATAAAAAACTCCTTCTGAGTTGGGCTAAGCGAAAGGATTTGGATCAGCTTTTTCATGCGAAGCATGACGAGCTGTTTGAAGAAGCTGATTGCTTGAAATGCGCGAACTGTTGTAAAACGACCAGTCCTATTTTCCGCGATGTAGATATTGATCGCATCGCGAGCCATCTTCGAATGAAACCATCGGAATTTACTTCCAAGAACCTGCACATTGATGAAGATGGGGATTGGGTTCTTAATTCATCTCCTTGTCTTTTTCTCGATGAGGACAACTACTGCAAAATTTACGAAGTGCGTCCAAAAGCCTGTCGTGAATACCCTCATACGGATCGAAAAAACATGTCACAAATCATGGGTCTTACCTTCCGAAATACAACGGTTTGCCCGGCTGTAGCAGAGATGGTGGAACGGATAAAAAGGGAAATAGTATAATTGAGTCTCCCTTTATTCGGGCTTCAAAGTTTTCCATTCGGCGCTGTTTTTCAGGTTTTTGTCTAAAAAAATGCCCCTCTATGAACCCATTTCTTACGAAGCTCCGTAAGAAGTGAATATGAAAACAACTCCGAGCATACTTCTTACTAGTTTGTTGATGGTCCTTGTGCAATTGATCACCTCTTCCGTATCAGCACAATGTCCAACGGTCTTTGATTTCAGTGGAGCCGCTAGCTCAACCCCTACATGGTATGCATGTTCTGGAAGCAATTACACTCTAAACCTTGCTTCTCCCAGCACTTGGGCATCGTACACCATCAATTGGGGAGATGGGTCGCCCATTGAATCAGGAACCAACTGGGCACCACCTCAATTCCTCAGTCACAACTACCTAGAGTCAGTTCAAATCTTTAACATCACCATCACTAATACAGCGAATGGCTGTGTAGTAAATGGTAGATTGGTCATGGAAGAAGCAACAAGCGCTTCGATCCAAATTCCAGTAGGTGGACTTACACAAGCATGCGCCCCACAAGTGATGGAGTTTATCAATTCATCTACCAACGTTTCTACGACGACTATGTTTACATGGGACTTCGGCGATGGTTCTCCTCAACTCACATTCGATCACACCAACTGGCAACAAACAATTTCTCACATATATGAAGTGGGAACTGTGGACTGCGAAACAGTAGTGACACTTATAGCTGAAAATAATTGTAACACCATTCAGGGTGGAGAGTCAGAAGCGACCTTCAACCCTATTCGTATTTGGGACTTAGATGATCCAGGCATCGGAGCATCGGCAACACTACTTTGCTACCCTGACACTACAGTTACATTTACAAATACAACAGAACGCAATTGTTTATTCCAAGGAAATATTTATCAGCGTTATGAATATTGGAATTTCGGAGATTACTGGAACCTTGGTCATGATTCAATCATCGACTGGACCCCATGGCCTCCAACGTTTCCGCACACTATGCACTATCCTGGAATTGGATCTTATACTGTTCAATTATTAGATAGTAATTTCTGCGGTATTGCTCCTACTTCTATCACCATTCAAATCGTTCCACCTCCAGTGGCAGGATTGTCTGCGAATAGAGATACAATCTGTCAAGGTGAATCTGTGATTTTTACACAGCTTTCTTCTGGTGGGAATTACTACCAATGGAATTTTGGAACAAATAACACTTGGATCAATACAGGTAGTGGTAACATTACATATGTATTCAATCAAGCAGGAACATTTACTGTAACAACCCGCACCGGCATCAATGGTGCAACAGGCGGTTGTACTGATGCAGCTACTGTTACCATAGTCGTGCTTCCCAGACCAACAGTTAACATTCTTAAGTCACCACCCTTTGGTTGTGATGAATTCGATGTGACTTACACATCGACTAACAGCAATAACGTTACACAATGGAACTGGACTTTTGACGTCGCACCGAACGTTTATTCGGGTGCTACACCGCCGCCTATTCATTACAGCACTCCTGGTAATCACCCGGTTTCACTTACTGTTACTAATAGCAATGGATGTGCTACTACTGACAATGATTTTATCACGGTGTATTCTTCTCCAGTAGCAGGAATTGCGGTGAGTAATCTTTGCGAAGGCGAAGTCGCTAACTTCAGCAGCGCATCTACTACTGTTCCTGGACAGCCTATCACGTCTTACCTCTGGAATTTTGGTGATGGACAAACGTCAACACAACAGAATCCTACTCACCAATATGCAGGCTCTGGCACGTTCACGATTTCTCTAACTGTAAGCACTGCATATTGCTCAAACACTACTACCTCAACGGTCTTAGTGGAGCCTCGCCCAACGGTGAGTGCTGATATGAATATCAACTCTGGATGTTCTCCGCTTGAAGTACAATTCACAAATAACTCAACAGGTGCGGTAAGCTACTTGTGGAATTTTGGAAACGGAAGCAATTCAATTGATGAAAACCCAACAGAAACATTTATCAATATCATGAACAGCGATACTACTTACAGAGTAGTACTAACTGGATATAATGCCTTCGGATGCGCTGCTACAGACACCATGTATGTAACAGTATTCGCTGGCGCTTTCGCTGATTTCAATGATGGTGGTACACCTCCAGGTTGCGCTCCATTTGATGTAACATTTGAAAACAACTCTTTAAATGCTGCGACCTATTTATGGGATCTAGGCGATGGCACTTCATCTACTGTCACCGAACCAAGTCATTTATATAACAACAATAGTGGCTTCATTCAGACTTATGATGTAACATTAATTGCCTACAATGTGAATGGATGTAATGATACTACATCACATCCTGTGGTAGTCTATCCGCTAGCAGACTTCAGTTTTGATTTGTCTGGTGCTACTGGATGTTCTCCACTAAACGTTACAATGCCATACATCGCTGGAGCTCAAACATACCTTTGGAATTTTGGTGATGGACAAACATCTACTCAACCAATTCCGACACATACTTTTGATAATTTCACTGTCAACCCAATCAGCTATACAGTAACTATGATAGGTACTAGTGCATTTGGTTGTGTGGATACATCAACAAGTGTAATTGTTGTACATCCAGGCCCAATCGCTCAGTTCAGCATGGATTTGGCATCAGGATGTAGTCCCCTCACTGTGAACTTCACTAATCTTTCGATCAATGGTGTGCAGTATGATTGGAACTATGGAGACAACTCTTCATCATCGAACAACCAAAGTACACACGCACATACATTCGTCAATAACACATCTATTTTACTAACATATAACGTAACACTTACAGCGATTTCTCCAGGTGGATGTACTCATACATTTAGCCTGCCCATTCAAGTGTTCCCTGCAGTTACTGCAAGCTTTGTTGATCCAGGCGCAGTGTGCGGACCTATCAATGTAACATTGAACAACACATCGGTAAATGCAGACAATTTCTCTTGGGATTTTGGAAATGGTATTCAATCAACACAAGAAGATCCAACTGTATTCTACGGCAACGTAGGTGCTACACCTGTGACGTACAATATTGAAGTTATCGCAACATCATCATATGGTTGCACTGACTCATATAGTGATGACATCGTTATACATCCTTCACCGATAGCTGAATTCATCATCGATGAGTCTGCAGCTTGTGAACCAGCTCCAGTTGAAATTACCAATCAATCACAATACGCTACGAGCTATTTATGGAACTATGGTGATGGAACATCTTCTTTGAATGGAGATACAATCCACTCACACGTGTATGCCGCTCCTGGAAACAATGTTGAGTCATTTGTCATTCAGATGACTGCATACAATGCCATTGGTTGTGCAGACACTACAAGCATGCTCTTCAATCTTTTCCCAGAAGTGACTGCAGCATTCTTCACAGACACAACTAATTGTGCGCCTTATGCTGCGCCATTTATCAATCAGAGCGTGGGTGCAAGTTCTTATACTTGGAGCTTCGGCGATGGTGGAGTTTCGTCTCTCCCTTCTCCTACACATACTTACAGTACTAGCAATACAGAGAATTCAGTTTATCCTGTAACACTCGTAGCAGAAAACTTATATGGCTGCACAGATACTGCAACGGTGAATATGCACATTTATCACAGACCGGTGGCAATTGTAAACGTTGATAGCCTTTTCGGATGCTATCCGCAAAACGTTACATTCTCGAATAGCAGTATCGGTGCCGATTCTTACTCGTGGGTTTATGGAACTGGAGAAACTTCTACCACTTCTGATTCGCTACACACACACACTTTCTACAACTTCGGTACAGAGCAAGCGAACTACACTGTTACACTCTATGCATATACCGAAGAAGGCTGCCAAAGCAGCGATCAAGTGCTCGTGCAAGTTTCACCACAATTGGTTGCAGACTTCACCGTAAACGCTCAAGGTTGTTCTCCTCTAGATGTACAATTTGACAATAACACCGATGGTGGCTGGTCATATATCTGGAACTTTGGAGATGGCGACTTCAGTAATTTGTATGAACCTCAACACACCTTCTTCAACTGGTCAGATTCAGATACTACTTTCAATGTAACGTTGATTGTACAAAACCAATTTGGATGTATCGATACTGCTGACGCATTCATTTCAGTATTTCCAATTCCTCAGGTCAACTTTACAGCAACACCTGATGAACAAACTTGGCCATCTGCAACTATCGCGCTTGATAACACAAGTATTGGCGGCGATTTGAACTGGGAATGGAGAATGGATGATGGAACAGAATTTATCGAAGAGGAACCAGGATCATACACCTATGGTGAATGGGGAACTTATACGATTCGATTGATTGGTGCAAACAGTTACTGCAGCGACACCGCATATCGCACTGTAGTGATTAACCCTCCTGTGCCTGTTGCCAATTTCACTGGACCAGCACAAGGATGTGTTCCACTTACAGTTCAGTTTGAAAACCTCAGTGAATACGCAGCGATCAGCAACTGGCAATTTGGTGATGGTGGACAGGCGAACGCTACTAATCCAGTGTACACCTACTATACACCAGGCACCTACACCGTTACCCTTACAGTAACAGGCTTTAACGGAAGTACTGATATAATGACACAAGAACAAATCATTGTAGTATATCCAAATGCTCAAGCAGCATTCACGGTAACTCCAAATGAAATAAGCATTCCAAGTCAGCCTGTGTACTACCTCAATCTATCTGAAAACGCAACGACATACACTTGGGATTTTGGTGACGACACATACAGCAACGAGGTAAGTCCTATTCACTATTACACAGAAGAAGGACTCTACACTATAACCTTAATTGCGAATAATCAGTATAACTGTCCTGACACTATGTTACTATACGATGCGGTATATGCGAAGAAGGGCGGTCTGATTGATTTCCCGAATGCCTTTAGTCCTGATCCAATAGGCAATAGCGACGGTGCATACAATCCGAATAGTTATGATAACGATGTATTCTTCCCTATTCATTCAGGGGTAACAGAATATCAATTACTCATCTTCAACAAGTGGGGTGAATTGCTATATGAATCCATAGATGTGAATAAAGGCTGGGACGGATACTATAGAGGTCAGCTTTGCAAACAAGACGTATATGTTTGGAAAGTTCGAGCGCGATTTGTTGATGGGCAGCGTTTCGAGCAAGCCGGAGACGTTACACTCATCGTTAAATAGTGAAACCACCTAACTACCCAGCGCCATGAAAAGATTATATATCCTCTCCATTATACTAAGCTTCGTTCAAAGTGCTATTGCTCAAGATCAGCAATTCACTCAGTTCTATGCTTCACCAACACAGATAAATCCTGCATTTGCTGGAGCTTCTGTGCAAAATCGACTAGTGAGTCAAATTCGCAATCAGTGGTCTGCGATCCCTGGTGCGTTTCAAGCATACAATGTATCGTATGATACATACATCCCGAATATCAAAAGTGGATTGGGAATGATTGTCAATCACGACCGCGCAGGTAGTGGTGCATTGCGATCTACATCACTTCGATTCCAATATGCATATGAAGCGCGCATCAAGCGCAACTGGTTTTTCCGACCTGCATTAGAAATGTCATTGGTATCAAAAAACATCGACTTCAATAAACTTCGTTTTTATGATCAAATGATCAGAGAGACAAACAGTCCTTCAGTAGAGTTTCCAATTATGGAGCCGATTTCTTATTTCGATTTCGGTGCTGGTTTCTTGACCTATGGTCCGAAGTTTTGGTTTGGTGTTTCTGCGTTTCACTTGAACAAACCAAATGAATCATTATACGGTTACAATGAAGCACCACTTGGAATGCGCGTTACAGCGCACGGTGGACTTCGTTTGCGCATCAAAGGAAATTCATTGACCAAGCTCGACAACTACGTTGTAATTGCAGCGAATTATCAAATGCAAGATGAGTTCGATCAACTGGATATCGGTTTCTACTACGAAGTAAGTCCTATCATTCTTGGATTGTGGTACCGTGGATTACCAGCAAAAAGTAATAATTACGGTTACATGAACCACGATGCATTGGCCGTGCTTCTAGGGTTCCAGGCTGGTAAGTACAAATTCGGATACAGCTATGACATAACAGTATCTAGACTAAGTATCGCAAGTTCTGCCGGCTCTCACGAGTTATCAGTCTCTTATCAGTGGGCATCAAAGCACAATCAAAAGTCCATGAAAAAACGCATCATGCCGTGCGCCAAGTTTTAGTGACTAGATACTAGTGACTAGTGTATATTGACTTCACGTTCGAGCGTGACGCCGAACTTTGATACGATGTCTGTGAGCACGTCAGTACTTAGGTCGAAGATTTCTTTGCCCGTTGCACCGCCGTAGTTGACGAGTACCAGCGCTTGTTTGTCGTGCACACCGTGAGTTCCGCGATTTTTTCCTTTCCATCCTGCTTGTTCGATGAGCCATCCTGCGGGGATTTTGGCTGATTGTTCGTCGATAGGATATACTGGAAGGTTGGGATAGTTCTCTTTGATCTTATTGACCACCTCTAACGACACCACAGGATTTTTGAAGAAGCTTCCCGCGTTGCCGAGCTTTTTCGGATCGGGTAGTTTCGACGTTCGGATGTTGATGACCGCTTGACTCACCGCCTTGATCGTCATCTTTTCCAATTTCATTTTATCGAGTTCCTCTTGAATTGCGCCATAGTCCGTTCTGAATTGTGCGCGTTTTAGAAGACGAAACGTCACTGATAAAATCACCCATTGATCCTTTTGTTCTCGTTTGAAAACACTTTCGCGATAACCGAATGAACATTCGGTAGCGTTAAATTCCTTGATGATATGTTCTTTGATATGGTAGGCTTCAAGGGAGTGAAACACATCTTTAATTTCTACCCCGTATGCACCGATGTTTTGCATCGGGCTTGCGCCAACGCTTCCGGGGATTAGCGAAAGATTTTCTACTCCAGCATATTCGTTTTTGATACAGTGGAGTACAAACGAGTGCCATACTTCACCAGCCGCTGATTTAACGTAGTAAAAATTTTCATCCTCATTGACCAGCGTAATGCCTTTAAGTCTATTTAGGAGCACAGGTCGTTCGATATCTTTAGTGAGCAGGATATTGCTTCCTCCTCCGAGGATGAAAGGCGTATCTTCAGTGTAAGCTTTGTCATGGAGAAGTTCGGCTAGTTCTTCCGTATCGGAGAAAACAGCGAAAGTTTTAGCAGCAGCGTCGATTCCGAATGTATTGTACATTCTGAGAGAGACATTATTTTCGATGCGAATAGCCATACTAGACTTCTCTTTTTTGTTTTTGGAGCGTACAAATATTCAAAAACTCCGTGTATTCCAATTCATTTATTTCGATGTATGTTCCATCGAGTCCGTCGATCATATCTTGGATCATGACACGCTCGGGGAGGATTTTGGCAGACATATTATTTTCCCACCAGAAATTCCCCATCGTTCCAATCTCCGTGAATTCAGAGTTCGACGAGATTTTATAGTAGCTTTTATTGTTGCTAAGTTTTCTGTATTGTGGAAACACAAGCGAAATATTTCCCGCGAATTTAAGCAATGGTTTTGGTTAATGGCTATCGGCTGTTGGCTAACAGCCACTGCTACACTGTTACAATGCTACAATGCTTCACTGTTTACACTGGAGTGCCCCGACTCAAGCCGCAATCACATGCAGTACATTCCGCCAGTGTAGACAGTATAACATTGTAACGGTGTAGCGGTGTAACAGTGACGGGCTAGCGGTGTAGCGGTGTAACAGTGATATTTCAAGATCGGCATATGTCGATAAAGGATAGTATCTTTGTAACATGACTGCCTTTCTCGCGCGCATCGCTGACGATCTTATCGAAAAACACGGAAAAGAACTCCGCGATGTCTGGGTTATATTACCCGGAAAAAGAGCGGGATTATTTCTTCGAAAATATCTCGCACAAAAACTCGGACAGTC
>JAIXWP010000107.1 GCA_027491215.1 Flavobacteriales bacterium
AGGTGCCAAGCATAATTCGGCGCTTCACTTCCTTACCAAAACCTTCTGTTCTACTCTTCTTGTATGTGTTGTCAATACCCTTTGCGTCTTGACTTCTATAGCCGTAATGGATGCCATCATAGCGCGCAAGATTAGAGCTCGCTTCTGCTGTTGTGAGTACGTAGTAAGTCGGAACGAGTTGTGACAAATAAGGGAAGTTGGTCTCCACTACCTCATGTCCTTCTGCTCTCAACTTCTCGATGGTTTGCATCATTTTTTCACGCACCTCAGCATTTAAGCCAGGGCTATCGATACATTCCTTGAAATATGCTAATTTCTTTTTTCCAGAAATATTTAAGGCTTGAGAGTACGGCTCTACTTCCACTGAAGATGCAGTACTATCATACTCATCTGCTCCAGCCATAACTTCGAGAAGAATTGCAGCGTCTTCTACGCTTCTCGTCATCGGACCGATTTGGTCGAAGCTCGATGCGTAAGCTAGCAGTCCGTATCGAGAAACACGGCCATATGTTGGCTTCAGCCCCACTATACCAGTTAGTGAAGCCGGTTGGCGGATAGAGCCTCCTGTATCGCTTCCTAATGCTGCCAAACAAAGGTCTGCGGCCACCGCTGCTGCAGATCCACCGCTTGATCCACCAGGAACCTTTGATTCATCTAGTGGATTCAAAACTGCTCCAAATGCGCTGTTTTCATTTGAGGAGCCCATTGCGAACTCGTCGCAGTTCACTCTTCCAATAAAAATCGCGTCTTCTTTCAGAAGTCTTTCAACCACTGTGCTGTCGTATAGTGATTCAAAGCCCTCTAAAATTTTCGAGGATCCCGATACTTTATGGTTTTTGTAACAGATATTGTCTTTTAAAGCGATCACCATTCCGGCTAACCTACCCGCTTTGTTAGAAGAGAGTTTTTCTTGAATTTCTTGAGCACGCGTTTTTGCCTCATCGCCCCATACCTCTAGGTAAGCGTTAAGGTGCTTTTTCTCTTCAATATTCTTCAAGTAATACTCTACCAACTGTGGTAAAGTCAATGAGCCGTCGCGAAGTTCAGACTGAACTTCGGTTAAAGAATGATACCGTTTCACGTTTAAAGATCTTATTTGTTTTCGATCTTATCCGAACTTTCTCCTTCTCCTTTGCTCGCGTCTTTAAATTCCTTCATTCCGCGACCAAGGCCACGCATCAATTCTGGAATTTTTTTGCCACCAAACAATAGAAGAATAATGCCTAGAATGAGAAGGATTTCGGTAACTCCAAGTTTGCCCATGATATTGTTTTTTGTTTCCGCAGGGAACCTGCGGGGGGACAAAGATAGGTAACGATACGTTAAAAAATGATGGTTTTCTTTTTGTGAAAATACCTTTGCTTCATGATTCGATTGATTTTAGCATTATTTGCAGTTTCTGCCGTGACGACAGGCTTTGTCAGCCGCCCTGTTACAGTTGAGCAGCCCATTGCTACGCAAGTCGACTCCACGATTGTTGTTGACACCGCAGAGATAGAAATTTCTAAGGAAAATCAACTTATTGTTTTTGCTGAAAAATATCTTGGAACTCCCTACGGATATGGCTCCAACTCCACTTCACGATTCGATTGTTCTGGCTACGTTCGTCATTGTTTTTCACATTTAAAAATTGATCTCCCGCACAGCAGCGCTGCTCAGGCGGCCTACGGCGAGAAGGTTTCTCTAAAAGAAGTGAAGCGTGGAGACTTACTGTTTTTTAAAGGAAGGAGTACCAAGAAAAAAAGCATTGGGCACGTTGCCATGGTATATAGCAACGAGAATGGGGTGGTAAAAATGATACACGCTAGTACAAGTCGTGGGGTCATTATTGAAACCTATAATGGCTCTGATTATTATACGAAGAGGTTTGTTGAAGCCCGAAGATTAATTGAGGGTGCTCAAAAGGATAAAAACAAAAAAGACGATCAGTGATCGTCTTTTTTTGTAGAGGTCCCGAGCGGATTCGAACCGCTGTACAAGCTTTTGCAGAGCTCTGCCTAGCCGCTCGGCCACAGGACCATTCTGCATTGAGGGCGCAAATATAAGAGTATTTCGAACATTTATCACTTTATCCGAAAAATTACATCGCCCGTATTTCTTTTTTACCAGCTGGTCTTAAAAAACAATTTGTTTTTAATAATTCGCGAAAATCTTCGTTGCCACATCATACGAAGTGTCTAAATTCGTCAAGCAAGGAAATATCAATTAAAATTTAAATGTATGAGCAACAAAGTGTATATCGGCATCATCGCGGTACTTACGATCCTTTGCGTGTACCTCGGGATTCAAATCAAGAATGCCAAAGAAACAATCGTCTATATCGATCGCGAGAAAAAAACCATCATGGATGAACGTGATGTTCTCACCATCGAACTAGAAGAAATGAAAATGAGCTATGATACGCTCCAGACGGACAATGCAGAGATGTCTGCTAAAATTGCTGAGCAGCAATCGCAGATTGAAAACTTGATTAAAAAATCCAAAAACAAAGATTACGATTTGAAAAAACTTCGTGCTGAAGCGGAAACACTTCGCGAAATCATGAAGGGTTATATTCATCAAATCGATTCGCTTCAACAAGCAAACGATCGACTATTTGCGGAAAAAGAGGCTGAAGCAAACCGCGCCAATCAAGCTGAAGAAAGAGGCAAGGCTTTGGAGTCTGATCTAAACACCACTAAGGATATGGTGTCCAAAGGCTCTGTTTTGAGCACTGGAGAGTTTTCTAATACCGGCATTAACCTTCGTAGTAACGGTAAACAAACAGATACAGACAAGGCAAGCAAGTCTGAAATGTTGAAGTCTTGTTTCACTGTTAGAAAGAATCCTATTGTGAAGCCCGGTACTAAAAACGTTTATCTGCGCATCATTGGCCCAGACGGAAAGGTGCTTCCTGGTCGTAATTCTGGTGCTGTAATGGTGGATGGAAAGTCAGAGGCTGCGTCAGTTAGCCGAGAAATCGATTATCAAAATCAAGACACTGATGTTTGTGTGTACTACACCGCGCAAGGTGAATTGAAAAAGGGCAGCTACAAAATCTACGTTTATGAAAATAATATGTTGATTGGCCAGTCTGAACTCGCTTTGAAATAAAACACCACTTCAATAAAATTAGAAAGTCCACCAATTGGTGGACTTTCTCGTTTTAATTCGTTTGAGCTTTTTTCTTGTCTTTACCGTTGATTGGGATGTATCCGCCGAGCGACCAGCTTCTTTCCATAAACTCAATCTTCTGTTCTCCTCTGCTTGATTTCTTATCATCCTGAAGCATAATGTCCGTCATGTTTGCCATTCCTGCTTGCAGCATTCCCTGAAAAAAGAAGTATTTGAAAAATTCAAATCTTGCACCTGCTGATAAGCTGATTCCATATCCTGCAAGGTGTACTTTGTTTCGATAATGTGTGCCGAAAAATGTCCAGTCTGTCCATGGAAACATCATTCCGACGCTTGCCGATCCATTCATAACGAAATGGTGTTTTCCGTTTTTGCTCATCCATATCGGTAGTCGCTGTTCTATTGCAACACGAGCAAAATTAAACCCGTCGCTATGATGAAAATCCATGAATTCAGGATTGTATTCGATATAGCCATCAACCGGTCCACTAGTTAATTCGTTACTTGGACTGTACACTGGGTCGATATAGCCATTCATATATAGTTTTTGATTTCGAACAAGTCGATACTTCATATGATCCCAACCCACAGAGAATGCAGTGTTCTTGTTGAAGTAATAACCGACTCTGAAATTGAATTGCGGAATCGTAATTTTATCTGGGCTGAAATAAACTTCTGGATCAAATTTCTCAGGCATGTCCATTGCTCGTGCGTCAAACAGTGTAAAATCAAAGTCATCACCTTTGTAATGTATATCGCTCGTTCCGTAATATGCTCTGTTATATCCCCAATAAACAAACAACTCGCCCTCTCGATTATCCGTGCTATTCATAACACTCCAAACACTTTTTTCTTCTTGCGAAAAACATATAGTTGGAATGAATAAGAATAAAAAATATGCAGCTCTCATGTCGTTTTTATTTGCGGCAAAAGTATAGTGTAATGAGCAGCAAATCTGAAAACAGAAATAAAGGAATTCAGGGCGAGCAGGAAGCAGCCTCATTCCTAATAAAAAAGGGCTATAAAATTATTGAGATGAATTGGTTTCAAGGGAAACTTGAAGTAGATATCATTGCTCAACTTGATCAAAAAATCATCTTTGTAGAGGTTAAAAAGCGTCATAGCAAAGCCTTCGCCCCACCTTGGGAGGCCGTTAATCGAAAAAAGCAACGCAACATTATGCTTGCGGCGCATATCTACATTCGAAAAACTGGCTGTGATTTGAACCCGCGATTCGACATTATTTCCATTGTTGAGGATGGTACGTCGGTGATAGAAATTGAGCACATCGAAGATGCTTTTTGGCCAATGGCATAACTAGCGTACCTTTGCAGTCAAGTAATTCACAAGGAAACCCATGGCTTCGTCTAGCAAACCCAACCCACGTTCAAACAACCAAAAGGCGAAAAGAAAGCCATTAGAGAAAAGAACTTCTTCTAAACTTACAAAGCCATACGTTCCACCGAAAACAAAAATTCGTGAGGACGACGGCCTGATGAGATTGAACAGATATCTAGCACATGCGGGCATTGCATCGCGTCGTGAAGCAGATAAGTTAATTGAGCTTGGGTTGGTAACAGTCAATGGAAAAACCATCAAAGAACTTGGTGCCAAGGTCGATCCGAAGGTGGATGTGGTGAAGTATGATGATCGTACTCTTAAGCCAGAGGTTTCTCGCTATGTTCTACTTAACAAACCAAAGGATTATGTCACATCAAGTGAAGATCCGATGGAGCGCAGAACAGTAACGATGTTGATTCTTAGTGCTTGTAAAGAGCGCATTTATCCTGTTGGAAAACTGGATAGAAACTCAACAGGATTATTGCTATTCACGAATGATGGTGACGTTGCAAAAAGATTGTTGCAGCCTCGTTTCGGCTTCCCGAAAATCTATCATGTTGAGACAGTCGATAAAGTCACAACGGCTCAGCTCGCACAAATGCGTGAAGGTATCAAGCTTGAAGATGGTTACGCAAAAGCTGAGGAGGCTGAATACGTTGGTGATGGCAAGGATCAACATTCGATTGGAGTTCGAATTAATTCCGATAAATCAGCACTCGTTCGCCGTATGTTCGAGCAGCTTGGTCACAAAATCAAGAAGCTAGACCGCGTTATGTATGCTGGTTTAACTAAAAAAGATTTGCCTCGTGGTCGTTACCGCCACTTGACAGAACAGGAAGTTGCATTCCTCAAAATGATTCGTTGATTTCATTTTTCAATTTAGATGCAGCAATTCATAGAACGCCCTGAAGTACAATTATCCGAAGACTGGATGATTGTGGTTTTCTTGCTTGTTTTGTCTAGCATTGCTTACACCAGAGCGTGGTTTCCTTCGCGGTTAAAAAATATGTGGAGGAGCATTTTCAACACCACTGTTCTACGCCAAACTATTCGAGAGGAGTCTAATGTTCCGAAGGAATATGTTCTTTTTCAACTAAACTTCTTCATGATAAGCGGAATGATTGTTTTGCTTTTAATGAAGTATTTTTCATTTGATTTCTTTGGCTGGCCAAGCATAGCGTGGTATGGGTTAATCGTTGCAGGAATTGCCCTTCTTTACGCGCTAAAATCGCTTGGACTGTGGTTTGTGATTGTCTTAATCAATGGCGACTTTACATTGTTGGAGTATCGATACATCGTTTTTCTTACTCACAGAGTATTAGGAATTTTGCTTTTACCTGTTGCAGTAATGATTGCTTATTTGCCTAAAAAGGATTTACCCCTGTTGTTTTTCACCGCAGCCGGAGTCTTCTTATTGGCTTATTTATATAGAGTTAGCAAAGGTTTAATAAATGCTTTGCTTTCGGGTGTCGGTGTTTTCTACATCTTTTTCTACATTTGCACCCTCGAAATTCTACCCGTAATAGTTGGCATTAAGTTTTTTATAAGCCAAAAGCCGCTATAAACGGGAGAAGCCGGAGTTTAACCCTATCGGAAAATAGAAATATGGCCGACAAAGTCAAGACCGTACTAATTACCCAGCAAGATCCCGGCGCAGAAAAGAATCCGTACACTGATCTTGCGAAGAAGCACAAGCTAAAGATTGACTACCGTCCGTTCATTCACGTGGCAGAAGTTGAGTCATTAGAGTTTCGTCAACAGCGTGTAGACATCTTGGAACACTCTGCTGTTATTTTCACTAGCCGCAATGCAGTGGATCACTACTTCCGTATTGCTAAAGAAATGCGTCTCAGTATTCCTGAGACAATGAAATACTTCTGTATGTCAGAAGCTATTGCTTATTACTTACAGAAGTACATACAATTCCGTAAGCGCAAGATTTTCTTTGGGCACAGCACTTTTGCTGAGCTTATGGAGTCGATTAAAAAGCACAAGGGTGAAAAATTCTTGTTGCCTTGCTCAGATATCCTGAAGCCTAGCATTCCTGAAACTTTGGAGAAAGAGAAAATCAATTACTCAAAAGCTATGATGTACAAGACTGTATGTAGCGATTTGAGTGATTTGGCGGATGTGAAATATGATATGTTGGTGTTTTTCTCACCTTCAGATATTGAATCTTTATTCAAGAACTTTCCAGATTTCAAACAGAATAACACACGCATTGCAGTGTTTGGTCCTACAACCGCTAAGGCTGTTGAAGACGCTAAATTGCGCATTGATGTGATGGCTCCAAGCCCCAAGGCTCCTTCAATGAGCATGGCAATTGAGTTGTACATACAAGAGAATAAATAAACAAGAATATTCAGTTGTTATATGGCCGTTATTCAACGGCCATTTTTTTTTGCGTTGCTTTCTTTCTTTGCGGTATGTCAAAGCTTGATTCTGAAATACACGCCGCCTTAGCACTCACATTTATTCCAGGAATTGGACCCAACAAGGCAAAAAATTTAATTGCGTTTTGCGGTAGTGCGGAGTCTATTTTTAAAGAGAAGAAAAGCGCTCTTCTCAAAATACCAGACATTGGTCCACACACCGCGAAAGCCCTTCAGAATACCGAATCGTATTTTCACAGAGCCGATCTGGAGATGGCTTTTATCAAGAGATTCAACATTGATGTACACTTCTACTATCAAGACCATTATCCACAGCGCTTAAAGCAATGCGATGATTCTCCCGTTATATTGTTTTCAAAGGGGGGCGCTGATTTGAATGCTCCTCGATGTGTAAGTGTTGTTGGCACACGCAGCGCTACCTCTTATGGAAAGCAGCTCGTTCTTGAACTTTTGAAAGCACTCCAGCCCTTCCAGCCTTTAGTGGTGAGTGGTTTAGCTTATGGTGTCGATATTCACGCGCATCGTGCTTGTCTGCAACTTGACATGCCAACAGTGGCTTGCCTTGCGCATGGACTCGATCGCATCTACCCTCCTTCCCACCATGAAACGGCAAAAGAAATGTTGGAGTTTGGCGGCTTGTTGACCGAATTTCCATCAATGACTAACCCCGATCGGGAGCTGTTTCCAACACGAAATAGAATTATAGCCGGTATCTCAGAATGTACAGTCGTAGTAGAAACCGACTCAAAAGGGGGAAGTATAATCACGGCGAATTTGGCCAACTCTTACGGTAGAGACGTTTTCGCCTATCCGGGTAGAGTGTTTGACAAGCACAGCAAAGGTTGTAATGATCTCATCAGATCAAATACAGCGGCGATATTGACCAATCCAGACGAGATCGTTGATTGTCTTGGTTGGTCACCAGAGAAGAAGAAAACGACCACTCAAATGGTTCTGTTTTCTGAGTTTTCAACGGAGGAACAATTAGTTGTTGGTGTGCTTCGAGAAAAAAGAAGGCTGCCCCTGGATAAAATTTCGCACTTAACAACACTGCCATTGCCGAGAGTTAGCACGCTTCTTTTAGAGCTAGAGTTCAAAGGCATTGTAAAGAGTCTTCCGGGCATGATGTATGACTTGATAGATTCTTTAACATTTGAGGTGTGAATAACAAAGTGCTAAAGACAATAAAAAAGAAGATTTTCTTTTAAACTTGCAAGGGTATATTTGCGTAGAACACAGAATTTATTAATTCAAACCTGACCCCATGTCATCTCATCAAAGAACCATACAATTTCCATCTGTTGTAGATAACATCACAGTCGTAGAGCGCCTAATTGATGAGGTGTTTGCTGAATACCAAGTTAGCGAAGACCATTATGGCGAACTACTTATTGCTATGACTGAGGCGGTAAACAACGCCATTGTTCATGGCAACAAATTGGATCCGGCTAAACAGGTCAGCGTTACTTTCAGCGTTGAGGGAAAGGACATGGTATTCCGTGTGGAAGATGAAGGACCTGGATTTGATTACAGCAATCTTCCAGACCCTACAGCTCCGGAGAACATTGAGAAACCACATGGTCGTGGTGTATTCTTGATGCGCAATCTTGCCGATGAGTGTTCTTTTGAAGACGATGGCCGTATTTGCATTCTTCGTTTTCATGTATTGGAAAAAGAAACTGTTGCTAGCTAAGCGACCGTTTTCAAGATATTCAAACCCAGCCATGTGCTGGGTTTTTTGTTTTGTAACAGTTCTTAACACCTCACTATTGAATCTATTAGTGTTGCCTCGTCTTGTTTAGGGCTTTTAAAGCGACCTTTGCCTCATTATGGGCAAGATATCCTTTAATAGCGAAGATGTGGGCTTTAAAATGCCTCAAAAGTCGATTTACAAGGCCTGGATAGAGGCTGTAGCTCACTCCCATGGGAAAAAAGTGGGTGAAATATCCTATATCTTCTGTAGCGATGATTATTTGCTTGAAATGAACAAGCAGTATCTCCAACATGACTATTACACTGATATTATCACCTTCGATTACACAGAGGGGGAAACAATCTCAGGAGATTTATTCATTAGTGTTGATCGTGTAAATGACAATGCAAGTGAGTTAGGCGTTTCTGCTGAAATTGAAATGCAACGTGTTGTAATTCATGGAGTTCTGCATTTATGTGGGTTCAAAGACAAGGATTTTGAAGCTGAGCAAACCATGCGAAAAATGGAAGAAAATGCCCTCCAAATTTTCTCCAAAAAATAGAAATTTTTAATGTTCCACGTGAAACACTTTTTTTATGTATCCTGAATACGATGTCATAGTAGTTGGTGCCGGACATGCCGGAAATGAGGCATCTGCCGCATCCGCACGTCTCGGAAAACGCACTCTTTTGATCACCATGGACATGAACAAAATCGGTCAAATGAGCTGCAATCCCGCCATGGGAGGAATAGCTAAAGGACAGATTGTTAGAGAGATAGATGCTCTTGGCGGATATAGTGGAATTGTCTCTGATAAGAGTGCAATTCAGTTCCGAATGCTTAATAGAAGCAAGGGTCCAGCCATGTGGAGCCCTCGTGCTCAAAATGACCGAATGCTTTTCGCTGAAGAATGGCGCCTTGCCCTCGAGTCCATTCCGCATTTAGATTTTTGGCAGGACATGGTGAGAGAAATCATCGTCGAAAACAACCGTGTCACAGGCGTTGTAACAGGCATGGGCATTACGTTTAAGGCCAAAGCAGTGGTTCTTACCAACGGCACATTTCTCAACGGAATAATTCATATCGGAGAGAAACAATTTGGTGGCGGTCGAATTGGAGAAAAAAGAGCTGAAGGACTTACAGAACAGCTGATTTCATTAGGGTTTCGCTCAGGCCGCCTCAAGACAGGAACACCACCAAGAATTGATGGACGAAGCCTCGATTATTCGAAGATGGAAGAGCAACTTGGGGACGAAAACCCTGAGAAATTCTCGTACACGGACACAAAAGCACTAACAAAACAACGCTCGTGCTGGATCACCTACACCAATCAAGACGTCCATGAAATCCTCCAAACAGGATTCGAGAAAAGCCCAATGTTTACAGGTAGGATACAGGGCGCTGGCCCACGTTACTGCCCTTCAATTGAAGATAAAATCAATCGATTTGCAGATAAGGATCGACATCAAATATTCGTAGAGCCAGAAGGTTGGAATACCGTAGAGATTTATGTAAACGGCTTTTCTACAAGCTTGCCAGATGACGTGCAATACAAGGCTTTACGAATGATTCCTGGCTTCGAAAACGCGCTGATGTTCCGTCCTGGATATGCCATTGAATATGATTATTTTCCACCAGATCAACTCAAGCACACGCTTGAGTCCAAAGACGTTCAGAACCTTTTCTTTGCAGGCCAAATCAACGGTACTACTGGGTATGAAGAAGCCGCATGCCAAGGCTTGATTGCCGGCACAAATGCTGCGCTTAACCTACTCGATAAAGACCCCCTCGTGCTTCGCAGAGACCAAGCCTATATTGGTGTTTTGATTGATGATTTGATAACAAAAGGCACTGACGAACCCTATAGAATGTTCACGTCACGCGCCGAATACAGAACCCTTTTGCGTCAGGATAATGCTGACGAAAGGCTCACGCCGCTTGCACATGCAATAGGCCTTGCCGATGATCATCGAATGCATAAAATTGAAACGAAGCTCAGTGGAAAAAACGCATTGATCAAGCATCTGGGCCAGCTTTCTGTGGAGCCAGAAGAAATAAATTCTTTGCTCGAGGCAAATGGATCCAGCGCTACGACCCAAAAAGTAAAGGCGCTAACCCTTGTAAGCCGTCCCCAGCTTTCACTCGATGAGATCATAAAGGCTGTTCCTTCAATCAAAGAGTTTACCTCGCAATACGGTGAGTTGGAAAACGAAGTCATTCAACAAACCGAGATTCAAGTAAAATATGAAGGCTATTTGAGCAAAGAGCGAGAACTAGCGGACAAAATGAGTCGACTTGACCATGTGCCCCTTCCTGTTAACTACGACTATTCAAAGCTCACGAGCCTGAGCATGGAGGCGCGTTTAAAACTAGCCAAAATCCGACCTGAAACTTTAGGCCAGGCCTCAAGAATCAGTGGAGTTAATCCCAGCGACATCTCTATACTGCTTGTTCATCTCGGCAGATAGTCCAAAACTCATTTAGAGCCTCAATAAGCCACTTTTGGGCAGCTCGAAGTAAAATACCACGCCTTAGGGCGCTAAGTGTCAAAAACGCCCCCTTTCTAGAGGGCGTTTTTTTTGTTTCATGTGAAATTATTCAGGATTTGAAACCTTTTGAGAAATTTTGAGTAACAAGATGACCCCTATAAAAGAACATCTTGTTACAACCGAAACTTCTTCTGATCATTTTTCTTGTGATCTCTGGTTTTGCCAGTAGATCTCAAGTCACCTTTCAGGCTCAGGCCACGGAAGGCTGCGCTCCGTTTGGAGTAGTGATCGATGTCACGCAGCCAAGCTCCGGAATTACCAGTTACAGCTGGACAATTACAACTCCTTCTGGTACGACTCTCACTGCAACTAGCCCTCAGTACGTTTCGATTTTCAATAACCCTGGAACATATGATGTCAGCCTTACCATCAATGGATCACAGAATCAAACCATTCAAGATTACATTACCGTTTACGCAAAACCGATTGCTACTTTTTCTGTTGACGACAATACGGGATGCTTTCCGCATTGCGTTGAGTTTACAGACACAAGCATCCCTGGATCTGGTGCGATTGTAAACCGCACTTGGGATTTTGGAAATGGTTCCACGGGAAACGGGGCGGTTGTTTCGCATTGTTATGCTTCCGCAGGAACGTTCAGTCCGGTGCTTTCGATAGCTGATGAAAATGGTTGTTTTGCGAATATCACCATGCCGAATTTGATATCAGTAACTTCCAATTTTCCAACAGCGCTTTTTACTTCAAGCGCTTCTGTGACATGTAATGCACCGACACCGATTAGTTTCACAAATAGTTCCACGGGAAATTTGGACTTTGAAAGTGTCTGGACATTTGGTGATGGGGGCGGAACTACTACTTCAGGTGCAACTAACCTTTCTCACACCTTCGCTTCACCAGGCGATTATGAGGTGTGTTTGGAAGTAATTGATGAGGAAAACTGTTCAGCATCCGTTTGCCATGATATCACCATTCTTGATGATCCAAATCCAAGTTTCACTGTAAGCGACAACGATGTTTGCACTGGACAAGCAGTGACATTTACAAATACAACTACGCCCGCTCCATCTCAGGTGAAGTGGGATTTTGACAATAATGGAACTATTGATTCTTTCTCAAACGCACCATCGTTTGCTTACAGCGCTGCAGGTACATATCAGCCTAAATTCATTGTGATTTATAGCCCGACATGTTCAGATACTTTGCAGAACATTAGTATCACTGTTCACCCAGGTATTACCGCAAGTATTTCAGCAAATGAAACTAGTAGTTGTAGCCCACCATTTAGTCCTATCATTTCAGCTACAGCGAGTGGTACCGGGCCCTTTACATACAACTGGATAGTAGCAAGCCAGCCAGGAGGAACTACTCCAGTAATCAATCCTACCTTCAATCAAAATGGATCCTATTCCGTTTCTGTTGTAGTCACTAACTCACAAGGGTGCACAGGAGCTGCTTCTCAAACAAACTACATTCAAGTAAGTACACCAAACGTATTCTTTTCTCATCAAGACATTGCTTGTTTTGGAGAAGAGGTAGAACCCACCAATATTGCACTTTCAAACAACGATGCTATTGTTTCGTACTCTTGGGATTTTGATGGTGATGGCAGCGAAGATTCCAATGAAGCCAACCCCATTTATGTCTATAATTCGCAAGGTGAATACTTCATTTCATTAACCGTAGAAACATCAGCTGGATGTATTACAACCTTCACTAGTCCAACACCGATTTTAGTACAAGCACCGCTCAGCACCAACTTTACAGCCAGCGCTCTAGTGAGCTGCGCCGGCGAAGCAATTGAGTATTGTATTCCGTCTGTAAATGGAAACACTTACAGCTGGAATTTCGACGATGGGAGCGGATGGATTGTAATGAATCCAGAAGAGACTTGTATTGAACACATGTACGAAGACACCGGATATTTTGATGTGATGATCAGCATTGTCAACGGTGCTTGTAATATCAGCGACACACTTGTCGACTACATCTATATCGAGCCTCCCGTAGCTCTTTTCGATTATTCTGTTGATTGCAACGATATGCTTACTGTTACAGTCGGCGATATGAGTATTGGTGCTGATGGATTAACGTGGGACTTTGGCGACGGAAGCGCGCCTGTCACTAACGTGGAAACATACACGCATACCTATGCAGCATATGGTTCTTATGATATCACATTGACCGCTACGAGCGCGACAATGGGATGTCCAGATGATAAGATTAACAGCGTACAGCTCATACCACCATCCGCGGCGATCAGCTTTAGTCAGACAGTTGGTTGCGCGCCACTTTCGGTATTTCTTCAGGGAGAAAGAGTGAACCATCATTGGCATGTAAGTATTAGCAATGGCGATGAAATTACCGTTGATTGGAATCATGATCAACAACTTTGGAATACCACTTATAATCACGGTGGAGAGACCACCACATCACAACATACACTGAGTGGATATTTCTGGCCAGAGTTGATTTTTCTTCAAGAGGGTTGTTATGATTTCACAGTAGATATTCTTAACGAATTTGGATGCGCGGCAACTGCGTTTTACGATGATGCTGTATGTGTTACCGCGGGTACAGACTTCGCCACATTCACGCCTACCATCATTTCTAGTTGTGATTCTGTAACCGTGTCCTTTCTTGCGAATGCGAACAATATTACAAGCTATCAATGGACTTTCAGTGATGGGGCAGGAACAACAACAACACAGCCTACTCATACATTTTTACCACCATACAATTACAATACTGGAATCACTGCAACACTAAACGCAACGAACACTTTTGGTTGCGAATCAACCGTGACACAAACCATTGATGTAGTGCTTCCAAGTATTCCACAATTCAATCCTGCAAGCAGTCCTATTTGCGAGGGTGGCAGCGTAGTCTTCACTAGCACCACACAAGGACCAGTAAATGTTTTCACGTGGAATTTCGGAGATGGAGAAATTAGTAATGATCAAAACCCCTCCCACAATTATTCTTCAAATGGAAATTATGAGGTTTGTCTTACAGTAGAAAACAGTGTTGGATGTGCGCGCACAAATTGCATCGAAAATGCTGTAATCGTTGCAAACCCAGAAGTTGCTTTTACATACACTTCAGCTATTAACAACTGTTTATTTGGAGTCCAGTTAGAAAGCACTACTCCAGGAACTACAACATCATTGACTTGGGATTTTGGAGATGCACAAACAGGCACAGGCGCAAGCACTTTTCATACCTATCCGATCGGTGTTTACGATGTTGTTTTATCAATCACCAATAACTATGGCTGCACCGATAGTCTTGTTGTTGAGGATATCCTCAATTACGGAGATGTAATTGGACCGTATAGTGTTGATTTGGATGATGCCAACTGTGCGCCCTTCCATATTGATCTGCAAGCATACAACGTGAATGACGCCTACTTCACATATTTCTGGGACTTTAACGACGGCAACGGTGATCCAACAGGAAGCACCACTGTTGATCATGATTACACGGCCGCTGGAATCTATTGTCCTCAGTTGATTATGACCGACCCTAATGGGTGTCAAGTGTTCATTCCGTGCATTAATCCTATCGAGGTTGAAGAGTTTGTGCTGGGCTATACACAGCCGGAAGCCATTTGTTTTGGAGAAGAAATTTTATTCCAAGTGACCAACGCCGATTCATACTCTTGGTCAGGTGGAATGCCTGTTCTAGAAGGGTCTCAACTTGGTGAATATATTTTACAACCCCATTTTTCTGGAGAATACTATCTCACAGGGACATTTGCGGATTGCGTTAGAACAGACACCATTGTTGTGATTGTAAATCAACTTCCAGTTGTGACTATTGATGTTCCGGCGGGCGTTTGTTTCAACAGTCCATCATTTGAATTATCTGGTGGATCACCTAGCGATCTTCCGGGCACATATGCCATTAATGGTTTTCCTGGCAATGTGTTCGAACCCAGCATGACACCTGGTTTGTCTTACGATATCACCTATTCTTACACTGATAGTAACGGTTGTTACAATGAGGCTACATCTCCAATTTTCATTTATGATTTGCCTGTTATTACGTTAGAAGAATTCGATTCCAAATGTGAATATGAGAGTGTATTTGATTTAAGTGGTGGTTTACCAACGGGCGGTGTTTATACACTTTTGAACGACACTATTACTTCATTTGATCCTGCTTTAGGTCTTGGTAATTACAACATTGTCTACACATTTACTGATGCAAATAGTTGTGTAAACAGCGCGCAGCAAGTAATTCCTGTGCATGATGCGCCTGCAGTTTCTGTAAACTTTGATTCTATTTGTGCGAATGAAATGTTTTTTATTCAAAACAATTCAACTGTTCAAAGCGGAAGTATTTCATCTAGTATTTGGGAGTTTCAAGGTGGCACACCTTCAAACAATTTCCAGCCAACTCCATTTCTTTTTGACAGCAATGGAATAAAAAATATTCATGCCGAATTCACTAGTAGCTTCGGTTGTTTGAGTATTCTTGATACCGTTGTAAATGTGCGCCTAGTGCCTGATGCCAGCTTCTTGTTGGAGGATGGTTGTCAAGACACCGATCTCAATTTTCAGTCGACATCCACTGTCAATGAAGGCTTGATTACCAATTGGGAGTGGGTATTTGAAGGTCAGTCATTCAATGATGATGAGACGATATCATATAGCTTTGATGGATGGGGGACACTTCCCGCAACATTAATCGTGACAACCGATTTGGCTTGCACAGATACAGTTACAAATAGCGTGGGTGTATATCCCGCACCGGTGGTGGATATTCTTGGCTCCAATGTATGCATGAATGTTCTTAGCAGCTTCCAATCATTTGTTGAATTGGGGGTTGGAAGTGTTGTAGGGTACGAGTGGAATTTTGGCGATGGTGCCGATTCTATGACCACTGTTAATTCTCATCATTTGTATGAAACTGACGGAACATACGCCGTGACACTGGATGTTACATCTAGCCTTGGTTGTGTTGGTACAGAAGAATTACAATACATTGTTTATCCCTTGCCAGATGTTGATTTTACACTAGTTGATAGCACCTATTGCAGTGGTGAAACACTTGAGTTGATTGACATGTCAAGTGTTTATAGCCCATCCGAAATTGTTAGTTGGGACTGGTATTTAGATAACAATCTGATCAGCACTTCTCAGAATGTAGCAAGTGATTTTGATGCTCCAGGATTGTATCAAGTAAGATTAGAAGTAACTACAAATTTTGGTTGTGAGGCGGATAGCGCTGCGCCACTTGCACTTCAGATTTATCCTAGACCTGTGGCTGGATTTGATCTGCGCCGCGATGAAGTGTTGATGTATTCTCCTGTAGTGCACATTGAAAATACAGCAAGTATTGATGTTACCAGCTGGCATTATGACTTCGGTGATGGATTAACCAGCACCATGCAAGAGGGTCAACATAGCTATGATACTTGGGCAGATTATGTGATCACACAAACCGTAAGCAATGTTTATGGATGCACATCAGTGGCTCAGCAAAACGTGAGTGTACTGCCGTCATTGCAAGTTCATATTCCTAATGCGTTTACACCGGACGGGAATGGCAACAACGATTTTTTCAAGCCGGTTATCGCGGGTTCTGAAGTGCGTGAATACTACTTCGCCATCTTTGATCGTTGGGGAAATGTTGTTTATGAAACTGAGGATTTAGAAGGTTGCTGGAATGGTCAAGTGCACAATACAGGAGCGGAAGCACAGGATGGTGTTTACAATTGGGTATTGAAAATTCGCAGTATTGATCAGCCTGTAATTGGCTCTCAGCAAGGCTTTGTGCTACTAATAAGATAAGTTATATTTCTCGAATAGCTTTTAGAAATTGTTCCTTTCTAGAACTTTCTGTAAAGTTATTCGCGATTCTATTTCTTGCAGCTACTTGCGCTTCAACCGAATGATTGTTCGGTATCGATTCCATTACTTCACTTAGTTTCTTACTAGATTTTTCTTTAAGAATAAAACCAGTATTAGCAACAATTTCTGGCATTGACGCAACGTCTGATACTACCGGTATACAACCACAAAGCATTGCTTCGCAAAGCGCGTTGGGAAAGCCTTCCGACAAGGATAGTTGAAGATACACTTGTGAAGTCTGGAGGTGTTTTTCAAGCTCTGATTGCGGCAGGGCAGGAAAAAGTTTGACGTTTGGAATGTTTTCTACTAGGTGTAAAAATGATTCGCTCTTATCTCCGATAATTGTAAAAGTCCAGTCGGGTAGGAGTGGAGCTGTCTCTAGAATGAGGTCCACCCCCTTTAGGATACGTCTTCTTTCCTCGTGAAGTCCGACTGCAATGGTCGTGGCTGTCTTTGCTTTTGTCAAAGCCGTATTCATTTGCCATGCATCCGATTTGTACCCATTGAAAATCGTTGCGTGGGGCGTTTTAAGGCCTGGTATGAAATGTTTGACCCCTTGGCCTAGGCTTGATGATTTCGTGTAACTGTTGGCGCTTAAAATCAAGGACTCGTGAACCGGGAGCAATAGGTCTGCATTTCTATATGAGAATGTGATAGCCTTTCGCATCCATTTGTTAGCAAATGCACCATAGCCAATTTCAGGAAGGGCAACAGCATCGAATCCTCCGAGGACAATGATTAATTTTTTATTTAGTACTGCGCACCAGAAAGCGGGTATCATTGTGTGATAGCCACCGAATTGGGCTACCACTTTTTTTACCCGAAAAGAAATAAAAGGAAAGCTAACGAACTGTTTGAACAAAACCCACGGTAGGAGCGCCTTTTGAGGGACTCTAAATTCATTTTTTACCACCTCGTATTCTGATTCAAGGTAAGAAAGATCTTTTCTTACGAAAGAAGACAAGTCGGGAAAAATATATAGCAGTCGGGGCCTAGTCATTACATTCGCAAAAAAACGCATTAATCGCTGTTTCCGAAAGGAATGATTTCAAAAAAGACCATATACGGTTCATTTATCTACACCCTAGTAGGTTCGCTTCCATTTGCGAGCGCGTTGGTTTTATTGCCTTTTTACAGCAATTTTCTTTCAACTACCGATTTTGGTGCGCTCACTGTTTATATCAGTTTCTCGCTTCTGGTGCAGATTCTAGCAACATTTAGCATCGAGCAATACATTGCCACACATGTGCATCAACTTCGTGATGATGCATCGGAGCGACGACAGAAAATGGGGTCTGCGCTCACGCTATGTTTTCTTTTTGGATTGCTCGTAATTGGGCTTTTTAGTCTTATTGGTCCTAGTGTTTTTAGATTGTTTGACAAGGATTCACAGCTTGATTTTTGGACGTTTGGAATGATGTCTGTGGTTACCGGAATGTTCAATGGTTACTTTCGAAATTACACAACCTTGCTGATTTATGATCGCCAAGAGAAGGAGTACATAGCGGCAAACCTGATCAACTTTTTCGCAACTATTGGGCTTTCTATTTTCTTTCTTTACAGGTTTGAGTCATCGCTCATGGGTCCGATGCTTGGGCGATTAACGAGTGGTATAGTCATCTTTTTTGTAGCGCTCGTGCATCATTTGAGGAATTATCCTTTTCGTTTTCAAATGCCCAATGCGAAGGAAATATTGTGGTTTGCTGCTCCCATGCTTTTGATATCATTATTCAATTGGTCGATTGCCTACATCGATCGATTCTTCTTGACTTCACAAATTTCAATGGATCAAATTGGGGTGTATGATTTTGCAACAAAATTTTTACTTCCTGTTGAATTGATGCATATGGGGTTGAGTAATTTTTTGATGCCGAAGATCTATTCTAGTTGGGATAAGAATTTCACCAATCCCCCGATGGTAGGGGCAAACCAGATGCTGCATTCTTTTTCCATTCTCACCGTTTTGGCCATTATCGGAACCATATTTATAATCCCGATTGCAGTTCCATTGATCGTGAAAAATGAAGATTTGTATCTTGCTTTTAGCTTGCTCCCGTTGTTAAGCATTTCTTTTCTCACACGCTCTGCATACAATTTGTTGTCCGGTGTTTTGATGCTACAGAAAGCGACGACCCGTATTGTTTTTGCTTTTGTGATCACAGGAGTCACGCAGTTTGGGGCTTCCTATTTTTTGATACCATCATTTGGATTGGAGGCAGCTATGTACATTGCCGTAGCGACTAAAGTTTTGTTGGTCTTGGTCTTGTATTTCGTGGCGAGCCAGAGTACAACAATCGATTTGCGAATGCGGAAATTCTTTTGGTATCCGTTGTCTATTGGAACAGGTTTGTTCGTTTTTTACCAAATCCAGCACATGGGATTCTGGGCCGTTTGGGCAGCCTTTGTGCTTTTTGCAGGAGCAATTACATGGGTTTTCTTTGGAAAAGAATTAAGGCCTCTTCTAGCCTTCTATTTAGGTTCTAAAGCACGTTGATGCGTTGGCCTAATTCATCACGATAATTTCCACCGACAGGAATTTCTTTCCCGAGATCTTGTACTACCACGTTTCCGCCTACGATTGCTTCAATTTTATCTAGGTTGACGATGAATGAACGGTGAACGCGTTGGAATAATGAGTTGGGCATTTTCTTCTCGACATCCTTCATTGTCGCGTGAATCGTGTATTTCTGATCTTTCGTAACCACTTGAACATAATCCTTCAACGCCTCAACGAAATAGATATCGATGGTGTTAAGTTTAATGAGTCTCGAGTGGTGTTTTACGAAAAGGTATTCAGCGTCTGATTTGAAAGCTGTCAAAGATCTAAGGAGGTCATTTTCAACTTTTAGCTCTTGCTCTTTTTTGTGTTTATGCAACGCCATCTCGATGGTCGTGTGCAAATCAATTTCTTTGAAAGGCTTGAGTATGTAGCCGTGCGGCTCGGTAATCTTTGCTTTGTTCAGTGTGGCTTCATCAGCATACGCCGTCAAGAAAATCACAGGAATGTCAATTGATTTTTTGATTTGGCTGGCCGCTTCAATCCCTGTCATGTTTCCCTTTAGCATGATATCCATCAACGCAATTTCGGGTTTGAATTCGAGGGCGAGTTCGATTGCTTTTTCTCCATTGTCAGCTTGCGCCACAACATTATAACCCAACTTAGTGAGGCTTCTTTCGATGTCTTTCCGAACTATGCTTTCGTCTTCTACGATTAGTATATTGATTGCCATTAAGTTAATTTTAGGGTGGGAGGTTTACACGAGAATATTGCTATCCGCGTTTCTCAAAGTTAATTAAAAAAGTTGTTCCCCCATCAGAAATCACCTGAATGGTGCCGTCGAGTTGCTCAGTAAGGGAATATACTAACTGAACGCCAAGGGAATCCGTTTTTTCAAACTTGAAGTTTTCTGGAAGGCCAACTCCATCGTCTTTTATTCTGAGTGTAACCATTCCGTCTTTCTCATTTAGATCAATCCACAGGCTACCTTCTGTTTTGTCTTTGTAAGCATATTTCAGAGCGTTGCTGACCAATTCATTTACGATAAGACCACAAGGAATCGCTTGGTCAATGCTCATTTCCACGACATCAATATTTGGAATAAAATTCACGTCGCAATTTTGCATGCGATAGCTCTGGATCAAATTATAGCTAAGGCTCTTGATGTATTCTGAGAAATTAATACTCGAGAAATCCGTAGTTCGGTAGAGCGTTTCGTGAATGAACGACATACTCTTAATGCGGTTTTGGCTCTCTTGTAAAATCTCAAGCGTGCCTTCGTCTGTGACGTAAGAAGACTGAAGATTAAGGATGCTGGAAATTACTTGCAGGTTATTTTTCACGCGGTGGTGCACCTCTTGAAGCAGCACTTCTTTTTCTTTCAGTGAGTCACGAATTTTTCGGTCAATTTCTCGGCGTTCGGTGTTATCATACACCAGGCAAGAGACCTCTTCCAATCTATCATCCAGGTAAACTGGATTTAAAAAAACCTGAAGCCAGATGATGTTGCTTTCAGCGTCTCTCAATGGAACCTCGAATTGCTGAGGCTTTCCGCTGAAAGCTTGGTCAAAGGAGGTGAGTTGTCCTTGATAAAAATTCTCGTCTAAGTGTTGTCTAAGAATGGTGAGGATGTCACCGCCTGTTTCCATTTTTTCATGGAGGGTATTACTCAACCAACTCACCAGGTTATGATTCATGGTGGTCACGCGATGGTCGCGATTCATCGTCCACATCATCATATTCTCTGTGGAGTTAAAAATCGATTCTAGTTTTGCACGTTGTTCCATTGCGCGGCGTTCGTTTGCACGAAACTCCGTGATATCTCTGGAAACACCCATGGATCCGATCACTCGGCCTTGTTCGTTTTTAATAAGAGATGCTGATAAAAAGCTTGTAAAAGTTTTTCCGGTATTCGTGATGTTCATCACCTCACCGCTGAATGTGCCTTTTTTAGAAAGCTCCATTCTCACTTTTTGATATTCTTCTAAATCAGCGAAAACGTTGGAAAGAGGGCTTCCAAGAATTTCATCCAGCCCTACTTCAAATTGCTGTTGAGAAGCGTTGTTAAACTCTGTAATTTTTCCCGCCACATCTACCGCGATGATCATATCCAGCGAGCTCTCGATGATATTTCGCGTGTAGTTTTTTTGTTCTTCTAAAAGTTGTTGTGTCTTCTTGTGTTCTTCAATTTCTCGTTTGAGAACAGTGTTGATTTCCTCGATAATTCTAACACGCATTTGTTCTTGAACGAGCTGCATTCTTTCACTGATATTATTCAGTGAAATTTGAATAGAGGGCTTGTTCTCGTAGATGGTTAGAGTAGATAACATTCCTACGTCGATTTCATTATCGTCGTCATCTTTGATTCGAATTTCCTTGTAATCTAGCTCCACACCTTCGCGCACAGCTGCGAGGTCTCGTTTTATTTCCGACTTAAAAATGGGTGGAATAAATTGTAGGAAATTCTTTTCGTAAATATCATCTTCGTCTTGAACCCCTAGGAGATTAAGCGCAACAGTGTTTGCGTACTTTACTTTTTCATCCGTTAGGATGATGATTGCGTTTGGTGAGTTCTCTAGCAAATTTCGGAATCGCACTACCGTTTGTTCAAGTGTGAATTCCGCTTTTTTCCTAGCTGTGATATCATTCAATACAAACACTTGGACTTGTTCACCTTTGTAGTTGACGGCGCTTCCAGTGATGTCTAGGAAAAGTGGTTTTCCCGAGCGGTCGATCGTTCTAACTTCACCTTTGTTTGCTGAAGAAATTTCGATGCCTGATTCTATTCTATTTATGTCATCTTCAGTGATGAACTCAGAAAGTTTTCTGCCAGTAATATCGACGCGAGAGAAGTATCCAAAGAGGATTGCAAACTGGTCGTTTACATCGATGATTGTTCTATCTTTTTTGACAAAGACCACACTTTCATGTGAAACATTTGCGAGTGTTCGGAATCTCTCTTCGCTTTCCTGCGTAGCGATTTCAGCGTTTTTTTGTTCTGTAATATCTATGATAGTACCGCTGATGATTTTATTACCTGCCTCATCTTCTTCTAAGAAAGTATTTTCCAAACAAGTGATGATGATACCATCTTTTCTCTTCAATTTTATTTCGTAATTGACAAGAATTGGGTTCGCCTTTACATCACTTAGAAACTTTTCTCTATCTTCTTTATTTTGATAAAGGCTATATGCTGTGCGGGAAAGAAGATCAACGTCATCTTCATAGCCCAACATTTTTGCGAATGCTTTATTGCAAGAAATCAATCCCCCTTCATAATACGTTTTGTAAACTCCCGCTACATTTTTTTCAAAAAGCAGTTTGTATTGATCCGTGAGTGATCGTTCGTTTTGAGGAGAAATTCTTAGGAGAACAGCAGGTTTTTTTTTGACAATAATTTTTGAGAAATATAGCCATTCATTCGGTATCCAATCTTTGATAATGATGTAGTCATTTTTGATGGTTTCTTGACAAGCAAGAAGCCACTTTTCATGTGGAACATCATTTCCTAAGATGTCAGTAATATCAATACCTTTAGAGGACTCGCTTTTGTATTTGTAGTAATTTTCAAACACACCATTAGCCTTCACCACTTTGCAAGAAGCGGGGTCGATGATTGCTAAAATATCGGAGGGATGATCTAATATCTCTTCGAGGGTAGGGTGGTGCATAATTAGGGTGGTGGTGAACTACAATTATTGGTCTTCTTTGGGCTTGGGCAATTTTATTTTTTGTCCGTTAATTCTAACTGCTAATCCGGCTTCATACTCAATTGTGAGCTCCAAGGTTCCAATTTCATCAAAATATTCCCACCTTCCTGATAGTTCGCCACCTTCGTATTTTCCTCTCATTCTAACATTTCCATTTCTATACCAGTACTTATGCTTCTCCACCGGTGTGCCCACTTGGTACTCGCCTTCGAATGCTTTTTGTCCATTATCATAATACCATACCCACAAGCCATTTCGCTCACCATCGAGGTACTCGCCTTCTTCGATATGGTCATTTACCGATAACTTCCATTTGCCTGTTTTTAAGCCATCTATAAAATCTCCTTCATTGATAATATTTCCGATAGAATCATACTCTATTGCGTGCCCGTCTTCTTTGCCTTTGCGGTAATATTCATCTCTATGCATTCCTCCTGAAGCATGGAACCATTGCCAGTTTCCGATAGGTAAATCATCCTTATAGCTTCCTTTTTGTTCTATTTTGGAGTTGTTGAAATAGAACTGCCATGGACCGTCCTTTTTTCCATCTATATAGCTACCTGAGGCTCTAACTATTCCATCAGGATAAAAGAGCTTCCAAAGGCCTTGTCTTCGGCCTATCGAGTCAATCATTCCTTCTCCAGTCTTTATTTCATTCTCATAGAGATATGCATTGATCTGGTTACCTTGTCTATCATACTCTCTGAAAGTGCCGTGTTTCTTATCGTTTCGATAGCTTCCTTCGAGTTTTACTTTTCCATCTTCATAGTATTCCTTTCGTATATCAATCATGGCGTATTGTCCGCCATCATTAACAACCAGCTCCCCATTTTCATAATTTTCAATTCTTTCTAATTCCCCTTTTTTATTAAAGAATTTGAATATTCCATTTCTTAAGCCATTCGTCCAATTTCCTTCTTCTCGCACTACTCCATTCGGATGTAGGTCTTTCCAAATGCCTGATCTTTTATTGGAAGAATTGTAGCGATTGATGAATTCTTCAGAATAGATGAATCCATTTCTGTAAACTGTATTTGTGATGATTCGCGCGTCTTCTGCGTATTCCACACCTTTACCCTCTTCCTTGTTATTTTCGAATGGAATAATCTTATGTATTTGTCCAGATAGGTAAAATGTTTTGCTTGGTCCGTTCTTTATGTTGTTGACAAACAGCACTTCTGAAAGAATTTTACCTGCAGTATCAAAGAGTTGTTCGGGACCATTTTTCAAATTTTCCTTGTAGGTAATTATTCTTTCAAGGGTAGAGTCAGAGCGGTAGAATTTCCAGGTAGAATCTAACTGAAATTGTAATCTATTTCCTTCCGTTTTCAGGCCACCGTCATCATAATACGTTTTCCAGTAGCCATTTGGTTGTCCATTTTCCATCATTCCTTCGCTGGAAATAGCTCCGCCCGGATAGTAATATTTTGTGTACTGTCCTTGAGCTTGAGCGACCAGAAGAATGAATGTTAACCATGTGGCAAAGATGCACTTCATATTTTCACGTGTAACGTCTTTTTTACAAAGAGTATTTATATATTCTTTTTAAAGAAAAGTAGTAATTCTTAATAAGAGGTGTTAATTGAGTTTAAAAGTTTGTTCTTGGGTTGTTGCAAAATTAATCTTCACACATTTGATTCAATGTTGTAAACAAGTTTCTAGAATATGAAGAGAATGTAAATGAAAGGGTTAAATCTGATATTAACAACTTGTGTATATTCCTTTGTTCTGAAAAGTTTTTTGAAAAAATCAGTTCTAAAGTGTTCACAGCTGCGTTGGCAAAAGTTCCAATACTTTTAATAGCTATGTGTACAAGGGATGAAGTTTTTGTTAAGGCAGAGAAAAGCTGGAAAAAACAAATCTTTTTCTTAGAAACTTTTACACGGGAATTGACACACAAAGTGGTGTATATGTGGATAACCACCTTAAGTAAATGGAAATGAGAGTATGTAGCTCTTTTATCCTTTGCTAATACCATTTGTAATAAGTTGATTTTTCACGTGGAAGTCTGATTTACTTTTGTTTTACAATTAATACCCTTATGACCATACACATCGGTTCAGATCATGCAGGCTTTGAGTTGAAAGAAAAAGTCAAAGCAATGTTACAACAACAAGGCCATACGATTCAAGATTATGGCACTCATTCTTTAGACAGTACTGATTACCCAGATTATGCACACAAAACAGCTGAGGCTGTGGTGAGTTCAGGTGAATTAGGAATATTAATTTGTGGTTCTGCAAATGGTGTTTGCATGACAGCAAACAAACACGCTGGAATTAGAGCTGCCCTATGTTGGTTGAATGAAATTGCGGCATTGGCAAGACAGCACAATGATGCAAATATTATTTGTTTACCAGCACGATTTATTTCAGAAGAAAGTGCTTTTGAAATGGTTCACACATTTTTAAGTACTCCGTTCGAAGGCGGAAGACATGCGAATAGAGTCAATAAAATAAATTGTAACTAATCAATGAAAAGAATACTTCAATTAGCACTTGCTATAAGTGCTGTTTTTCACGGGGAACAATTATTAGCTCAGGCTGATACATTAGCAATGAAATATGCTGAGACAATCACTCCTGCGGAATTGAAAGAACACTTGTACATTTTAGCAAGTGATGCTTATAAGGGAAGAGATACAGGATCTGAGGAGATGAGAATGGCCGCGGATTATCTAATTCAACAGTATAAAAACATGGGTGTAGGTCCATGTAATAATGGAAGTTATAAGCAGGAATATCCTTTGAAGAAAGTTAAGATAGGCAGCTCTACGATTTCAGTTGGTAAGGGTACCTACACTTTCAAGAAGGATTATTATTCTTTTGGTGGATTTGATCAAGTGGATCTTTCTAATTTGAAAATTGTTTTTGCGGGATATGGAATTGAAACTGATAAGTACAATGATTACAATGGTGTTGATGTAAAAGATGCCATTGTGTTGTGCTTTATGGGAGAGCCTGTTGATGCTTCAGGAAACTCTATTTTCACGGGGAACAATACGATGAGTGAATGGAGTGATGACTTCAGAATGAAAAGAGATTTAGCAGCTAAAAAAGGAGCAAAAGCTATTCTTTATATTGAGCCAAACTTCGATTACATTTTGCAGCGTGTTGCTTATTTCTTGGATGAACCAAGAATGGCTTTAGATTATCCTAAGGGCAAGAATAGTGAGGAAGAAGTATTGCCTTATTTCTTCATTTCGCCTTCGATGGGAGATGCTATAATGAAGGCTGGAAAACAGAAAGGAGTTGAGGCTATCAAGAAGAAAATTAACGCAAAAAAATCTCCGAAAAGTTCAGTGCTTAAAGTTAAAGGAAGCATCAAGCTCGTTTCAGAAAAACAGTCAATCCAAGCAGAAAATGTATTGTGTTTTATTGAAGGTTCAGATCCTGCGTTGAAAAAAGAAGTGGTAGTTGTTTCAGCACACTTTGATCACGTGGGGGAAATGAACGGTAAGATATATAATGGTGCTGATGATGACGGCTCTGGTACCGTTACAGCATTGGAAATTGCCGAGGCATTTCAAACAGCTAAGAAGGACGGAAATGGTCCGAAGAGAAGCGTGTTGGTTCTTCATGTTAGTGGAGAAGAAAAGGGTTTGTTGGGAAGTGAATGGTATTCAGAATATCCTATTTTTCCTTTAGAAAGTACCGTTTGCGATTTGAATATTGATATGATTGGACGTGTGGATGATCAACATAAGGACAACGAGAAATACGTCTATGTGATTGGATCGGATAAATTGAGCACGTCGCTTCATAGCATTTCAGAGGCTAGCAATAAGACTTACACCCAATTGGAGTTGGACTATACTTATAACGACCCTAATGATCCGAATCGATTTTACTATCGTTCGGACCACTACAATTTTGCGAAGCACAATATTCCTGTTATCTTTTATTTTAGTGGTGTTCACGAAGATTACCACCAACCAGGAGATGATCCAGAAAAGATTATGTATGAGAAAATGTCGACGATTGGACATTTGATTTTCCACACAGCATGGGAGGTTGCGAATAGAGCAGAGCGCTTGGTGGTGGATGTAAAGAGTGATTTCGAGTAAAAAAATAGTATAAAAAGAAAAGGGCGGTCCTCATTAAGAAGACCGCCCTTTTTATTTTGAATTAGCTATTAGATGTTGTGATCTAGAGCTTGGCTTGTAGATTCAGTTTCCTTCATGCTGAATGGAGGATAAGTATCTGTAAGGTTGTAGTAGTAAGCCATTACACGGTTTGACCAACGCATTACACCTACCATGTAGTCGTGCATGCCTTTTGGATATTTACCAGTGATAAGCACTACCCACCAAGCAATCATTTTTACGAAAAGTGATCCTAGTGCGAGGAATAGAAGGCAGAATCCGTGAGGAATAAGGATGTAGATAAATCCGAAGAAGCTTCTTAGAAGAAGTTTTCCGCGGCTTGATCTTTCAGGATATTCCATTTCGAAAACAGTTTTATCATCAGAGGCATTGAGACCAAAAGCTGGATAGCCATCTGCTAGATTGTTGATACGAGCGCTCAAACGCCAGTTCCAACGCAACCATTTTACCATGTAATTCCACATTCCTTTTGGGTATTTGCCTGTGATAAGGATTGCCCAGAAAGCAATTAAATTGATAAACATCGCACCAATTTGGATAAACAACAACACAAACATGTGTGGAAGTTGAATGTAGAGAGCACCAAATAATGTGCGCAGAAGTAGTTCGCCCCTAGAATAGGAGTCTTGATGAGTAACTTGAAATTTCATAAGATATACGGTTTAGTGAGGTCCAAATCTAAAAAAAAACCGATATGAATCATAAAATTCAGTTATTCAATGTACTAATGTCATGAAACAATCAATATTCGTTTGGTTGAACTTTCTATTTGAAAGCTTTGTTTCCTTTGCATTCTCATTATGAAAAAGAAGACCGCTGTATTATTGGTGAACCTTGGTTCACCCGACAGTCCTGCTCCTAAGGACGTATATCGTTATTTGACCGAGTTTTTAAATGACCCCCGGGTCATAGATATAAATTGGCTCGGACGCAAAATTTTGGTGAATGGAATTATAGTTCCTTTCCGCCATCGCAAGAGTGCTGCGATATATAAAAAATTGTGGACTGAAAATGGTTCACCCCTGATTCACTCAGGACGTCAGGTGCAGCAATTGCTTCAAGAGAAATTTGACAGAGACGAGACGCGTGTATTTCTAGCCATGCGTTATCAAAATCCATCTATTGCAAGCGCCTTGGAAAGCATTAGAGATTGGGAGCCACATGATATGGTAGTAATTCCATTGTTCCCTCAATATGCTTCAGCTAGCACGGGGTCTGTGATAGAAAAAGTGATGGATGAAATGAAGAGCTGGTGGACGTTTCCGAACGTTCGCTTTGTGACCCAATTTTATGATCACCCACTTTTCATTAAAGCTTTTGTAGAACGCGGAAGAGCCTACGACTGGAAAGAATATGATCATGTGTTGTTCAGCTACCACGGTCTTCCAGAAAGACAATTAGATAAAATTTATAAAGACAATATGTGCCGCAATCATAGTTGCGAGCACGAGATCAACGACGAAAACAAGCTTTGTTACAAGGCTACATGTTATGCTACAACAAGAAGTATTGTAGAGCAATTGGGAATTCCTGAAGATAAGTACACCGTTTGTTTTCAGAGCCGTTTGGGCAGAGGGTGGATTGAACCCTTTAGTGATGAAGTGATTGAAGAGCAGGGTAAACAGGGAGCAAAAAAGCTACTCGTTTTTTCACCAGCATTCGTTGCTGATTGCTTGGAAACAACGATAGAGATTGGCGATGAATACCAAGAATTGTTTGAAGAGAATGGTGGTGAGCACGTTCAGCTTGTATCCAGCTTGAATGAGAGCTCTACTTGGATTGACTGCTTAGAAGATTTGGTAAAGAATCCTCAGTAGGCTTATTTGAACCACTCAGAATACATGATGTAGTTGTTGGCTATTCGTTGGATTTCACCTTCGAATAATTCTTTCGATACCTCTTTTACTTTTTTCGCTGGAACACCGGCGAAAATACTGCCTGATGGAACGTGGGTGCCTTCGAGGAGTACAGCTCCTGCAGCGACGATACTGTTTGATTCCACCACACAATTATCCATTACAATTGCGCCCATGCCGATAAGCACATTGTCGTGAATGGTGCATCCATGAACGATTGCGCGATGTCCAATGGATACGTTGTTGCCAATAGTTGTTGGACATTTTTGATAGGTGCAGTGAATTACTGCGCCGTCTTGAACATTCACTTTGTTTCCCATTTTGATGAAGTGTACATCACCGCGCACAACCGCATTGAACCAAAAAGAACATTGGTCACCGGCCTCAACCTCACCTACAATTGTTGCGTTTTCAGCGATGTAGCAGTCTTTTCCAAACTTTGGAGTAACGCCTTTAACAGGAAGAATAAGGGGCATAAATGAGAATATTATTTCTCACAAATGTAGAAAGCGAAGTCAGATTATTTTTTTAAAAAAGAAATCGGCTTGATTGATACTTGTTCGCTGGTGGCTTTAAGGGTGTAGTTTCCTGTTGATAGCGTTGAAACATCTAATCGAATAACATTCGCTGCGGGTTCTCTTTTTTCAAGAATTAATTTTCCAGCAGTATCAAAAACCTGCAAATTAATTTGACCGGAAATGTTTTCTGAAAAACTAATGAAAAGAGCTTCATCCGTAGGGTTTGGATATACTTCTAGCAAAGCCATTTCAGATTCTTCGATGCTCAAAACCGAGTTGCAGCTAAATTTATCCATGCTGTTATCCCAAATTAACTCACCATTTTCATAGTAGCATGTGAGCCAAGGTGCATAATCGCTTGCCTGAGAATTAGCAAAATCTATGAGTCCGTATCGTGAACCTATTCCCTCTGTATAATCCCCCTCGTACCAGGCGCCTTGCATATAGGATATTTTTTTACGAGAAACACCATCTATTTCGACGATGGTCACATCAATAATAGAGATATCCACCAAGTTTCCTAGTGACAAAATAGAAATAACATCCCCGGCTTCAACATTGAAATCATAGAGTAAATATTCTGTGCCGTTTTCATAGATATAAACTCTTTCCTCTGCTACATCTTCTCTCAAGTGAGCAACTACAAATGGCTCTCCAGGAAAGGATACATTGGTATAAATGATAGGAGTGTATTCTTGTCCGTTTATCGTCGTTGGGTTGCCTAGCGTATGGTGGACGTTTTGAACTATAAAGCCATAGATTGTGACCTCCCAGGTTTGATTGCTTTGAAGCATTGGCTGATAAGCCTTAGCGTTTATTATAAGTGAAATAAACACGATAAAACTGATGAAGTACTTCATGGGTAGGGATTTATAGTTGTGATGACGTCAAGCGGAATCATAAAGTTGTATTGAACGAAAGAGGCTCTTGAATGTAAAGTCTTTAAATTTACCACATGAGATATTTATTTCAGCTAGTTTTCATTCTACTAGGTTCCGCTCTGAATGCGCAAAGCGACCGGTCTTATATGACCGTGAAGGTTGTTTTCGAATTGATAGACGGTGATAAAATTGAAATGCGCGAGTCGTTTGAAGGTGGCGGTAAGATGTATTCTTATCCTGTTGTCGCTAAAGAACCCATTGCTCATATTGATTCATTGCTTGTATGGGAAGATGGCGCGTTCGATGTTTTGAAGGATATTTCTACTAAAGAGGGAGGCACATTGGATTTACGAGTCGTTCAAGAGGTCGATTCGATGTGGTTTTTTTATGGTAAAGAAAAGCAGCCGCTTTATTTTCACTCATCTCTGCATAATTCTTATTCTGTTTACCCCATTGTATTTTCCAAAAAGAAATATTCTCAAATTAGAGTGGGTATGATAAACTATCCAGTGGAGTACAATAAGAATCATTACTATATCATTAGGAACTTTGAAAAAAGTCTGGATGATAAAGTGTGGACTGATGTGGTAACCGCTTGGTCTAAGAGATATTCCAATAGAGTCTACAGCCTTAGTAATTACACTGCTGAGATCACATTAGACAATTTATCATCAACAGAAAAACAGACGATTCTTAATGCGTTGGTAGCTGATCCCAACGTTGCTTTTTTGTCGATATCATTGAACGAAGCTTATAATCAAAACCAGACTTATTTTAACAGCAAACAAGTTACGGTAGGCACGAATAAAAGTCTTGAGGAAACGAAGGCGATAGCAAAAAAACATGGATTTGAATACCTAGGTGGCCAAGGAACTTATCAATTGGACTATTATGTTTATAAAAAAAGCAAGATACTAGATCTTGCTTTTGTAAAAGATTATCATCGTCTGATTTCCGCCTTGGGCGGGACTTACGGAGCACCGAATCTCTATCACGAAGTTCGGCTTGACTGATTATTTTTCAGGTTCGAACTCAAGAATCACGCTATTCATGCAAAAGCGTTTGTATGTGGGTGGTGGCCCATCATCGAAAATGTGACCGAGGTGTGCATCGCAACGACCGCATTTCACCTCTGTTCTGATCATATTGTGTGAAAAGTCATTTACATATGTGACACCATCTTTTCTAATTGCTTCGTAAAAACTAGGCCATCCGCAAGACGATGCAAATTTGGCATCGCTTTTAAAAAGAGCATTACCACAAGCTTTGCAGTAGTATGTTCCAAGCCCTTCGAAGTTCCAGTACTCTCCTGTGAACGCGCGCTCAGTTGCTGCTTTGCGCGCAACGAGATAAGTGTCTTCGTCAAGTATTGATTTCCACGTGGAATCGGGAAGAACAAGTTTTGTTGTATCCGTTCGTGAGTAGTAGGGATGATGGTCTGTTTGATTGGTCATTTTTAAATCGTTCTGAAAAGCTGAGGACACAATTAAAAGTATCCCCGCAATAAATCCTGCTATTGTGTACTTCATAATTTTAGTGTGTGAAATATACGATTAGACCAGGATGAACAGATTTCTTATAATGTGAAATAAAATTAATTCCAGCCGCAATAGGTAAAGCCCATTTCGAAGCCACCTCTTGTTCCGCTATAATTTTTCAAACCGCTAGTAACAAGATCATAGCTAATGCGGAATGTATTGTTGCGGTGGCGCATTCCTAATTGCATTACTACGCTGTCTTTCACTCGCACGCTTGCGCCAGCAAGCACAGTATAGCTAGTAGATGAGATCTTATAAGCACCAATTAGACCCGCATTGATTTCTCTTGCTTTTGCTTGCTCCATGAATAGCACCGTGGGAGTTACAGTCCATTGCTGATCAATGAAAATGTCGGTATTGAAAATTGCATTCCATCGCATTGGAAGTTTGCTTGACTCTCCTGTAAATGATTCATTGGGTTGGGTAAGGTGATATAAAGAGATACCAAGGCTTGGATTGAAGCGATGATTTGGATCAACGAATTTGTACCACACCCCCATATTCGCATCAAACTTTAAAATGCTCATATCCGCAAGGGTTTCACCATTTGGAAGTGTTGGATCTAGGCCTGTTGCAGCGGTGTATTGATTTTCAAAAAGTAGATCTCTTTGAGAAAATTTCTTTTGGTAAATTCCCACTTGTGCACCGACCGTGAGGTAGTGATTTTTTGATGACTTATCAGTAATCCGATACGAACCGCTTGCCATCGCTTGGAACGTATCAAAATTTGAAGCACCAGAGATATGGTTGATCAAAACGATACCGGCGCCAAATCGATCGAAAGGCATGTCGTATCCCGCGCCGATAGCGCTATAAGGCTTGCCATTGAGTTTTTGCCACTGAGAGCGATACGTTCCAGAAAAACGATATGGAATTTTCTCGTTCGCGTATTGGCCTGTCAGTGCAGGATTGTAGTACATCGGTAATGCATCGTATTGCGAGAAGTGGAAATCCTGTGCCGCAGCATTGATAGTCCACATGAGACAAACAACGGCGATGATATGTTGTGTAATATATTTCATTGTTGTAATGGTTTTGTGGATTATCTGATGAGTGTTACGTTACCTGATAACTTGATTTTTTTACCGTCGATGGTCGTGCCCGTTACTGTGTAGACATACACACCCACCGGTTGTTGTGTTCCTTTGTATGAGCCGTCCCATCCGCCTTCTGGATCGGTTGTGGAGAAAATCTCATTTCCCCAGTTGTTATAGATTTTGAAATCAACCTCTTCGAATGGTCCACCAAGTACATGCAACACATCATTGCTATTATCTCCATTTGGAGAAAATGCTGTTGGGAAATCGATAGGTTCCATTGCTTTATCAAAAGCTTGCACAACTGAAACAATTGTGTCGCTGCAGCCTGCCGTGCTTGTTACAATTAAAATCACTTCATATTGGCCAGCTTCTGGGAACGTGACAGATGGATTTTCAACTGCTGATGTTGCGCCGTTTTCAAATGACCAATCCCATGATGCCGCTCCGATTGATTCATCAGTGAATTCAACCCCGAGCTCTTCATCTGACTCACTTGTGAAAGCTGCGATTGGAAGGGGCTGCACGATGATTTTTAAAGTGTCATTGTCGTTAGGACAAATGCCTGAATTAGTTGAAGTAAGAACAATGTCAACCATTCCAATGCTAATATCAGATGCGCTTAATGTGTAGTTGTTTTGTAGTGTTGTGGGGCTTGCACCGAAAGCGCCAGTGCCCGTGGTAGTCCATACCCCAGCGCTTGCGCTTCCGGAGATTAAACCATTGATGTCCACAGAGTTTTTATCACCGCAAATAATTTGATCACTTCCCGCATTAACATTGATGGCTTGAACAATGCTAATTGTCAAGCTATCAATAGCTGCTTCACAAGCTCCATTATTTGTAGATGTGAAATAGAGTGTTACTTCCCCAATGGCAATATCGCTGTTGGATGGGCTGTAGGTTGTTGCGTTGGTCGTGTTGTTATCGAAAAGGCCTGTACCGCTAGAAGTCCAGATAGCGGTGCCGTTGGTAGAGCTAACGGTGCCTGCAAGACTAACGCTATTTTCACTAGAACAAATTAGCTGATCTGAGCCAGCTGCAACGATTGCAACCTCGCTAAAAGTGATTACAACATTATCGCTACTTGGAGGGCAGATACCTGTATCATTACTGGTTAAAATAATTTCTACACTGCCTTGAGTAATATCGCTTGCAGAAGGACTGTACGTAATATTTTCTCCGAAAGTATTAGAAGAAAAAGTACCAGTACCTAAACTAGACCACACTCCGGTGCTAGATGCTCCTGAGATAGAACCACCGAGCGAAAGTTCGGTTTCTGTTTCACACACCGTGAAATCACTTCCCGCAGTTACTACGGAGACAGGCGTTACAAGAACTTCAAGTGTATCTACTCCGGCAAGGCAATCACCGTTGTTGGTTGTAGTAAGATAGATTTCAAACTCTCCTAAAAGAATATCAGAGTTACTAATATTGTAAACAGTATTTAAGTTGTTACTATCAACGAACGTACCGCCACCATTGGTACTCCAAACTCCCGTTGAAGCTCCGCCGGAAACAAGACCGTTGAGCGTAACCGTTTGCTGATTACCGCAAATTTGAAGATCCAAACCTGCATTACTGAAGGCAGACGCTCCGAATATGACGATGACTGTATCGCTTTCAATAGGACAGTTTCCATTGTTTGTTGAAGTAAGAATGAATTCAATTTCTGAAAGTAAAAGATCAGACTCGCTGAAAGTGTACATCGGATTGAGCGATGTATTATCCGGAGAGAAAGATCCAGAACCCGAGGTGGTCCAAATTCCTGTTGAGGATCCATTTGATACACCACCATTGAGTTGTGTGAATTCTGTGCTCGAGCAAACCGTTTGGTCTTGACCGGCATTTACAACTATTCCAGAGGTCATGAATAGCACCACGGCATCAGAAACAGGTGTGCAGTTGCCATTTGATGTGGATGAAAGCGTGAGAGTAACCGAACCGAATGATTGTTCGGTTGGTGTTGGAATATAAACGGCATCAAGCGTTGTATTGTTTGGAGAGAACGTTCCGTTTCCACCTGTCCAGATGATGCCATTTACATTGGAAGCAGTGCCTTCTAGCTGGAATGCAGGGTTTGATCCACAAAGTGTTTGATTGGCTCCTGCATTAACAACGGGCGCTGGTGTTATTGTTACTACAAGTTCGTCTATTGCTTCATTGCAAGAGTTAGTTGCTTGAATTGTTAATGTAACACTTCCTGCAAGAATATCCTGTTCGCTGGGAACATAGGTTGCATTAATATCAGATGCATTCGGCACAAAAAGCCCAGTGCCAGAAGTTGTCCAAACTATTGCAGACGCGCCGCCACTGATGGTGCCGCCAAGAGCGACGTTAGCATTGTTGGCACAAACGATTTGATCGAGACCTGCGGTCACATTTCCCGTAGGAAACAATTCTATTACCACTTGATCAGACACGGGTACACACGACCCATTGTTCAGCGTAGTAGCAGTGAATGTTATGGTCTGCTGCACGAGGTCTTGTGCGGAAGGATTGTAGGTAATATTAACAGCGTTTGCATTTGGTGAAATGGTACCGGTACCTGTAGTGTTCCACACAAGGTTTTGTGGACCATTTTCAATTAATGCTGACAAATCAAATGTTTCGATGTCTGCACAGTAAGTCGCATCGTCTCCTACGGAAATAGTGCGCACAGGAGTGATGAGAATTGCAAGCGTGTCCTTTGCAATATTGCAACTGTTGGCTGTAAGAATGAGATCTACGCCTCCATTCGCAATATCGAATGCGCTAGGAATGTATGTTGCGTTGGTTGTGTTATTATCTGGAGAGAAAGATCCTGTGCCTGATGAAGTCCACATACCAGAAGTAGCAGCTCCACTGATGATTCCGTTGAGTTCGATGGTTGCATTATTTCCACAAACTGTTTGATCATTACCTGCGTTTGCGATGCCAGCGGGTAGTATAGAAATGACCATAAAATCACTTTCGTCAATACAAGAATTTGCAGATGTAGAAGTGAGTGTAACCTGCACTGAACCTGCAAGTGAATCAGCCGCACTGCATGTGTAAACAGCGTTTAGCGCAGTGTTGCTAGGGCTGAAAGTTCCTGTTCCGGTGGATGTCCAAATACCAGTATTCGCAGATCCTGAAATGCTGCCGCTCAGTGATACATCGAGAGATGTAACGCATACCGTTTGATCAGCGCCCGCGTTTACGATGGAAGCGTTGATGAATTCAACCGATATATTATCGTCTACAGCTATGCAGTTTCCATTTCCTGTGGTAACCACACTTAGTTCGAAATTACCCGCCGTGATTTCTTCTGCAGTTGGAGTGTATGTAATGTTTGCTGAAGTATTTGAAGGGTTGAAACTTCCATTGCCAGACCAGAGAATTCCAGATGCAACAGTGAAGTTTATAGCGGCTTGATATGAAGGATTGTTTGTGCAAGGTTGAACTCCACCGACAATAGAAATGGTTGGAGCTGGAGTGTAGTTGATTCGTACAATATCGCTGACAGCGATGCAAGATCCATTGCCTGAGCTTGTGAGTGTGAGGTTAACAAATCCATTTGCAATCTCTGTTGCAGTAGGGCTGTATGTGGCCCCCAGCGATGTGTTGGATGGAGTAAAGATTCCAAGTCCACCAGTCCATTGTCCGCCTAATGCAAAGTTGACAAATCCATTGAGCGTAACAACAGCGTTGTTTCCACATACCGTTTGATCAACTCCGGCGTTTACAATTGGTGTTGGTGCAAATGTGATGAGTACATCATCAGAAACAGTATTACAAGAATTTGCAGAAATAGATGTAAGTGTAAGGTTGATGCTTCCGCTTGAAATTTCTGTTACTGTTGGAGTGTATGTCGCGTTGAGCGTGTTGGCGTTTGGGAAAAAAGTTCCCGCGCCACCTGACCACATAGCGCCAGTAGCATTGAATACTTGTCCGCTCAAATTGACAATAGAATTATTAGCGCATGCCGAAATATTTTGTCCGGCATTCACCACAGGAGCTGGAGAAATCGTAATTAATACTTGATCAGAAACTTCATTACACAAACCATTTCCGGTTGAGGTTAATATGAGCGTTACTTGGCCTGTTGCAATTTCAGTTGCAGTAGGAGTGTATGTTGCGTTGAGGGTTGTATTGTTTGGTGAAAAAACACCGTTGCCACCAGTCCAAACGGCGCCGCCGGCAATGGTTACAGAACCATTTAGCGTTACAGAGGAGTTATTCGCACAAGATAGTAAATCACTTCCCGCATTCACTATTGGTGCTGGAGAGAAGAAGATTGTTACTTGATCCGTGACAGCAGAACAAGATGCATTTCCTGTAGTGGTGAGTGTTAGCGTTAAACTACCGTTTGCAATCTCTGCTGCAGTAGGATTATATGTTGCGTTGAGCGTGTTATTATTTGGAGAAAAAGTTCCGAGTCCTCCCGTCCATTGTGCGCCGCTAGCAACAGTTACAGAACCACTTAATTGAGCGGATGCATTATTCGCACATCTAAAAATATCCGATCCAGCATTTGCTGTTGGCGGTGCTGTAAATGAAATAGTCATTTGATCAGAAACGCTAATGCAGCTTCCGTTGCCCGTTGAAGTCAAAGTAAGCGTGATACTTCCGCTTGTTATTTCTGCTGGTGTGGGAGTGTATGTTGCATTTAGTGTAGTAGCTGATGGATTGAAGCTTCCGAGTCCTCCCGTCCAGACACCGCCCGAGGCCACAGTTATAGATCCAGCAAGTGTAACGACAGCATTGTTAGCACATTTTGTTTGATTCACACCCGCGTTTACAATAGGCGCAGGAGAGAAAGTGATGAGTACATTATCTGCAATTGGATTACAAATACCATTACCAGTAGTAGTTAATGTAAGTGCTAAACTTCCACTATTTATTTCAGATGATGTGGGAACATAAACAGCGTTGAGTGCAGTGTTTGATGGAATGAATGTTCCAGCACCACCTGTCCAAATACCTCCACTGGCAACGGTTACAGAACCATTGAGCGAGATGTTTGGATTGTTTGCACACACCGTTTGATTTGCACCGGCATTCACCGTTGGTGCTGGTGTGATGGTTAGAACAAGTTGATCTGAGACAGGAGTACATGCACCTGTTGAAGTAAGAGTAAGAGTAACAGAACCAGCTGCAGCATCCGCTGGGCTGGGATTGTAGACCGCGTTAAGGGCAGTTGCATTAGGTGTAAAACTACCGGTGCCAGTGGATGTCCATTCACCAGTGGTCGTTCCTCCAGCAATTGATCCATTCAAAGTTGCGCTTGTGTTTGCGCAAATTGTTTGATCGATGTTCGCGCTTACAGTAATGGGCGCTACGAATTCAGAGAAGTAACCATACTTACAACCTGTGGACGCACCGCCATTGACAACACCGAGTGCGAATACATCTGCAGTGTTTGTTACTTTGAAAGTGGCGTCTACCGGCACCTCTGTGGTGTTATATTGGATTCGAGCCGCTCGCCATTCCCCACCAGTGCCCGGCACAGTTTGAAAACTTGAAGGGTTGATCAATGCAGCGGATGGGCCTGTTACAGTGAAGCTGTTTATTGCAGCGGCGCGACAAAGAAGAGTGATATAAAACGCTTGGGAATTTCCGCGTGTGAAATTAAGTGTTTGAGACCCCGCGCAGTTTAAAGGAGGCAATTGTGCCATTCCCATTTCACAACCGAAACCTGTGATGTGCATGGCATAAGCGGGTTTGCTGCAGTGAATAAACATTGCGTTTTCTGTAGCTGAACCACTGAGGTAGTCCATATCTAAACGATAATATTCACCAGCGAAAAGAGTTGCAACAGGAGTTGTTGCCCCGTTCACAAATACTTGCGTATTGTTCTGAGTGGCCATGATGGCAACACTTTCATCACCTGTCGCATTGAGAGATCCTTTCACAGCGATGTAATCTTCGCCGACTACATTGACAGGAACAATTTGATCACCGAGAATATCGTAGCAGCCGCCTGATGGGTTGTGATTAGAGTCGTCTTTTAGAGAAACAGTAATTGGCTTATCCGCTAGAACTACTGCTCCGCTGGGGTGTGTAGAAGGTTGGGTGTGGTTTGTTCCCGTGAACCCTGCCGAATAAGTTTGACCAGCGTTGAGTGTTATTGAGAATTGTTGAAGAGCTGGACGGCCGTCAAGAGGCGTAGGTGAATAGATAGTGACTACCGTATTATTTTGCGTAGCACAAATATCAAAAGAAGCGAAAGCTTGGTGTGGCGAGGCGAAAGGCTCATTGTAGAATGGAGCGTGCTTGTGGAGAGGAATATAAAATTCGGTACCGAGAGAATTAGGACCCTTCAGTGCCCAGATATCCGTGTTGTTATTGTTAGCACATTCGTAGTAACATGTGATAGTAGCTGTGCTTTGAATTCGAAGACCTGTGTTGACAATTGTATTCGTTGGTCGGGTCTCCAGTTGTGATTTAAGCGATGTTAGATTTACTTTCACTGATTGGTTAGCGGGTACATTCACAACAATGGGAGATCCTCCGTTAAAGGCCGCGTTTGCGGGTTGTGAAATAGTAACTACTGAAGCATTGCCAGTTGAGGATAATACCAATAATAGAGGCTCACCCCCAGGTACGTTGTGTAAGTCTGTGATGTCTGGCGGTGCAAACCAAAAATCGGTGCCACTTTGAGCGCGGGCATTGGTTTGTAGGAGGGTGAGAGAGGTGAGGAGTAACAGTAATGAAAGAATTCTGGAGGCAGTAGAAATGTGCATATTCACCCGGGATTAGGATACTCAATACGTTTGTGGACCGGATTGGTTTCGGGTGGCCTGTTAAATTTAATGTTGACTACCTTTGGTGAAACGAAGATCTCTCACAATGAATCGACTATTATTTCTTCTGTTTTTAATTCCTACACTAAGCTTTGGACAAAGTAATATTGTCACTTATGCAGGCAGCAGCGGAAAAGAAACTTTTTATGATGTTTCACAATTATCAGACGGAACGTTTTTGGTGGCTGGATATGCCGAGGATTTCAGTTGGTTACCTGGTTCTACGGACTTAAATTATTTATCCTATTCAGGAAACATCCCGAATGCTTTGGGAAGTAATCGCTTTGGTTTTTTAATGCGTCTTTCAGGCGATTTGTCAACGATACTTCAGGTAGTTAGCTTCCCTCAGGGAGATGTAGAGGACATTCGATTTATCAAAACGAATAGTTTGCCCTATCAAGAAACGGGAGATTTGTTTATTAGCTGTACAACGAAAGACACAGACTCCAATAATGGCGGTTATGTGATTGCAAAACTTAATGGCAATTTTATTGACGCCATTCCTAGTGGGCTCACTTGGATGCGAGTTGTTTGGGCGAAGAACATAGCACAAGATGTTCATCCTTGGGATGTGACAAGTGATGGCGAAGTATATTATATATCAGGTGAATCTCACGCTTATGATTGGAGCGCCATGTATTGTTTGGATGTAAATGGCGAGCGACGTGTGGTTGAGAATTGGCGCACCCATTGGCAAGTTCAAGGTGGCGAGTGGAAGGGCACACCGGCAAGCACATACAATGGTAATAGTACTTTATCGTACAGTGGTATTGTAATGAAATCTTGGGGTAGATGTGAAATGCGCTCATGGACACAAGAAGAATTCGACACAGTGTATTCGGATGGAAATGGAGGAACGAGAAAGGGAAAATGGCCGAGTGACTTTTTCTACACTGGTCCATGTGACCCGACGAATGTAACCGCCGAAAGCCCAGGATATACAGGCTATTCACCAGAGGCGTGTTGCCCTGTTTGGGGAGCAAGTTCGATTGCGATTGATAAAAGAAATAATCATGTTTATCTCGGAATGAATTTTAAGTCTTATGCAAATTTCGAAGATGGCACAGGCAGTCCTGACTTTGAACCAGCAGTTGTAGCCTTTGATAATACTGGTGGTTTGAAATGGTGGAGTCGATTATATCATGAAATTACCCCAGATGGCGAGCTTCAAATTTCTTTACCAGATCAATATGTTGATGCTTTGGCAATAGATTATACGAATGATTTTTTAGTTGTGGGAGCGCGCGCGCATGGCAACAATACGGAAAACCTGTGGGAAGGAAATGAAATAATTAATAACCCAGACGCCCACGGATTTCAAAATAGATTTACAGGAACGCAAGGTGATATACATGAATCGTGGTTAGGGAAATTGGGACTAGAAAACGGAGACTTATTTCATTCTACATATTTAGCAGAAATGTCGGAGGGTACTACCAATTACGGAACACCTCACGCAGATCCTAATTTAGATGGATGGCCTGATCCAAACACAGGTTGGCCCAACCTCAATACAACACGAATCGCGAAGAATAATATGAAAGTTAGTAGCAGCGGTGATGTTTGTGTGCTAGGTGTGGGCAGAAGAACAATTACCACAGCAAATGCATATCAAAAAATGGTTAAGCCTTATTATGGCGGAAAGAGTTGCTGGAACAGCTTTGTACGTGTTTATGAGGAAGATTTCGAAGTCCCAAAATACAGCTCATTAATTGTAGGTGCATGGGATACGCTTACCGAGGCGGGTGGAGGAAATACAGAGATGTATGGTTTGTACAAAACAAGTGAAGGGGTGATATGCGTGGGACGGCATATTGCAACTAATGGATTCGCTTCTGGTAACGACGTTCCGGTAACAAACGTCCCTTCTTGGGGCGCGACGAATCCCTCAAACGAAAGCGCGATATTGGTTTATTACAAAGCGGATAATTTGAATAATCCTAATGACGGAGTTGTGTTATCTGTTTCGGAAATGGAAACCGAACAAACGTTCGGTGTTTTTCCCAACCCAACAAATGGAATGATAAGTGTTCCATTGGAATTGAAAAAAATTACCGTTTATGATAGTTTGGGACGCCCTGTTCGGAAGTTTGCTAGCGGGGGAACTCTTGATACAATCGACCTTCCATCGGGTTCTTACTACATTAGAGCTGAGAGATTTGGAAAAAATGTTGGAGCAAGATTTATCATTCAACATTAGTATTATATTCGCAAAAACTCAAATACCTTATTATCATGGCAAAGAGCAAAGACCAAAAGAAAGAAGTCAAAAAAGAGGCAACAAAATCGATGAAAGAGAAGCGTGCTGAAAAGCGAGACAAGAAGCCTAAATACGATTAATAGTAAACCCCGATAATTCGGGGTTTTTTTTGGTTTTGTGATTTGAAGAACTCTTCCTCTGGTGAGGGAGTAATCACCCCGCCCAGTTTTCTCGGTCTAAACTTCGATATTGAATGGCTTCGGCGAGGTGATGAGTTTGAATGTTTTCTGACCCTTCAAGATCTGCGATGGTTCGTGCTACTTTGAGAATGCGGTCGTATGCTCTTGCGGAGAGTTTCAATTTTGCCATTGCTGTTTTGAGCAGCGCCGTGCCTGCTTCGTTGATCACACACACTTGTTTGAGAAGTCGTGAGTCCATTTGGGCGTTGCAGTGAATTTCTTTTCGTTTTGTATATCTCTTTTCCTGGACCTTTCTAGCCGTTATAACGCGCTCGCGGATCACCAGGCTTGTCTCACCCGCGGATTGTGCTGTAAGCTCATTAAAACTTACCGGAGTGACCTCTATGTGGATGTCGATGCGGTCTAAGAGTGGCCCGCTGACTTTATTCAAGTATTTCTGGACCCCCCCAACGCCGCAGACGCATTCTTTTTCGGGATGGTTGTAATATCCGCAGGGACATGGGTTCATCGATGCGATGAGCATGAAGCTTGCGGGATAATCAACTGAAAATTTGCTTCGCGAAATAGTGATGGTTCGATCTTCAAGTGGCTGACGCATCACTTCGAGCACCGTTCGTTTGAATTCGGGTAACTCGTCTAAAAACAATACTCCGTTGTGTGCCAATGAAATTTCACCCGGCTGGGGAAAGCTGCCGCCGCCGACAAGTGCGACGTCCGAAATCGTGTGATGTGGTGAACGGAAAGGGCGTGTAGATATAAGCGCTTGGTCTTTTCTAACCTTTCCTGCCACGCTGTGAATTTTTGTTGTTTCAAGTGCTTCACCGAGATTTAGTGGTGGCAATATAGTAGGGAGCCTTTTCGCAAGCATCGTCTTTCCGGCGCCAGGCGGGCCGATGAGAATCACGTTGTGACCTCCCGCTGCTGCAATTTCAAATGCTCGCTTGATGGTTTCTTGTCCTTTCACATCAAAAAAATCTACAGCGTAATTGTCTAAACTTTTTTGAAACTCTTCTTCTGTGTTTATGATGACTCTATCAAGTGGTTTTTCATTTCGGAAAAACTCGACCACTTCTTTGATGTGAGAAACACCATAAACCTCGATATCATTCACAATGGCCGCTTCTTTTGCATTTTCAATGGGTATAATCATTCCCCGAAATTTTTCCTTTGCTGCTTGCAATGCAATAGGCAACGAACCTTTGATTGGACGAAGACTTCCATCGAGACTTAGCTCGCCCATGATGATAAAATGCTCTAAAAGATCAGAGGGAATTTGATCGGTTGCAGCCATTAATCCAACCGCTAGAGGGAGGTCGTAAGCAGTGCCTTCTTTGCGTACATCTGCCGGCGCCATGTTGATGGTGAGACTGCGCACAGGCCATTCATATTCAGAATTTGTGAGCGCGGCTTTGATGCGCTGCTGTGCTTCTTTTACCGCGGTATCAGGAAGTCCGACAATAGCCATTTGCGCGCCGCGGTCGGCGTTGACTTCTATAGTGATGGTGGCAGCATGAACTCCGAAAACGGCACTGCCAAAAGTTTTTACGAGCATGGGATATCAGTTTTTGATGCCCGCAAGAAAACAACACGCATGATTCATAAAACCGAATAATTATTCGGTTTTATTCTTTTCTAATCCTCATGCACGAGTTTATGCAAAGAATATTTATGAATATTCGCGAAGGACAAATCAAAACAAGTACTTAGTGACGGGTATTTTTACGGGTTTTTATCCTGTTATCTTTGCGCTTAGTATTAAACTCTTATTTTTGCCTTCAAACTTTAACCAAATGAAAAAAATCGTTTTTTTATCAATCGCTATCGCTGCGCTTTCTAGCTGTACTTTCAAAGAAATTACTCCAGCCCGTAGTTATGAAATTCAAAACTCAAAAGTTATTTCTATTGCAAAAATTGCAGACTACTCAGCAGACTTGACAGTTAAAATTGAAGGTTCTAGTAAAGGGGTTTTGTCTAAAGTAAAAACACTCGACTACTATAAAGATCAAGCTACTGTTAATGCTTGCATGACGGCGAAATGTGATTTCCTAATCAATCCAACTTTCAACATTACCGTGAACGGTGGAAGCGCTACTATCATCGTAACTGGTTATGGGGCTAAGTACACTACTATTCGCGATGTAACGGCCGCTGACTCAATGCACATAAAACTGAATGGTGGAAGTGTGATTGTTCCAAACGGTAGTCCCTTCAGTTTTCCGAAGAAGCAGCGAAAAGTCTACTAATATGAACCGTATTTTAAACAGCGCACTTTGTATTCTGGCTCTTCTTGTTTTTCAAAAAACAAGAGGCCAGAATGATTTTTCAAAAAATTGCGTTTCTATTGGTATTATCGGTGGTACATCTTATTCTGCCTCGGAAGATTATCAAGGGTTCATAGGTTTAAACTATTTATCTCCCTATGATTTTAATGCACTACAACTAATGTACTCCAGGAGGTTGACTAAAAATATTTTCCTCTCTGCTTCGACTTATAAAATTCGAGAGGACAACCGGAGATACACCCTGGGTTCTAAACTTAATGCATTGGTTAGTTATAGACTACAGCCGGGATTAATCATGGATTATGCTTTTCCGACGGAATTATATGATGGGGAGTTTCAAATCGGAAGCTCACTCGACTTTCATGTCGGCGATTATTTTGTCATCGGCAGTACCTTTCGGTTCGGAACCGAAGAAAGCTTGCTCTATGGCTTTAGTGGAACGGTGAAGTTCTAATTACAAAGCATTTCTCTCGATATAATCTATCAGAGAGTGAATGACTTTGATGTGAATTTCTTGCACGCGATCAGCGTATCCATTCCATGGCACACGCACTTCTACATCGCAAAGGGGCGCCAATTTTCCGCCGTCTTTTCCTGTGAGGGCTATGACTGTGATACCCATTTCTTTCGCTGTCTTCGCGGCTTCTAGCACATTCGCAGAATTTCCGCTTGTCGAGATTGCAAGAAGCACATCACCTTTTCTACCTACGCCCTGCAAATAGCGAGAGAAAACAAAATTGTATCCGTAATCATTACCTACGCAAGACATATGCGAGGGATCGGAAATACTAATTGCACCAATGGAAGGGCGGTCATTTCTGTAACGACCCGTGAGCTCTTCCGCAAAGTGCATGGCATCGCACATACTACCACCATTTCCACAAGAAATAATTTTTCCACCTTGCTGAATAGCTGAAACCATTGCTGCGCCCGCCTTTTCAATACTGTGGATGTTTTCTTCATTTGACAAAAAGTCATTCAATACTTTTTGTGCTTCTTGAAAATGTTGGAGTATTCCGTTGTCCATTGTGTGCTTGTTTCATTGCAAATATCGGAAGTCCAAAGCAATTTTTAAGTTTTGTTTTTCTCAGCAAAAAAGAACGCCATTTATCCGAAAAGAAAAATGGGAGAAAATTGATAGCATCATTTTTCTCCCACTCTATTTTATAAAAAATAAATTATTGCTGTACCACTAGTTTTTCTGTGGTCTTGAGATTATCCGGACTAATCCATTCGATCATGTACAATCCAGCGCCGAGTCGTTGTTCGAATACAATCACGTGATTGAATGCTCCTTGTTCTCTGTAAATTTTATCAGTGAAAACAATTTTACCAAGCGCATCTGTGATGCGGATTTGATAAGA
>JAIXWP010000142.1 GCA_027491215.1 Flavobacteriales bacterium
CACCGCTATTTCCAGGATTCACTTTTGCATCGGTCTGTAAAAATTTAGCTCCCTCAAAATCTCTGATTCCTGAAAGCACGCCTTTAAACACCGAACCCGCCATCAAGGTGTCGGCCGGTGTACCAATGAGAAATACAACTTCACCCAATTCACCAATTGTATCTGCAGGACTTAAAAAAGACAAGCCTGACTTTTCTACTTTGATCAATGCTAAATCTGAATCGGGTTGCTTTCTCAAGACCTTGCCCTCTGAATAAGAATTATCAAAAAATTTAACACGAACCGTTTCGCTTTGTCCAACCACGTGGTAGTTAGAGACCAAATAACCATCTTCAGAAATCACACAGGCACTGCCATGGCCATCTTCAGAAATAATGGTAGCTACAGAAGTCCGCCATTTCTCTACGTCAATTGTTCCCTTTGATCCTTGAACCTCTAACACCGTGAAAGCACTTTCGTCTTGTTTATCAAAATGCTCGAATGATTCCGTTTTGGACTGCACTTCTTCTGAGAAAAGAAATTCATCAAACAAATCTTTGATCAATCTTCTCAACTCTTCTTCTGTATTGGAGGCATCCCAAGATGACAGAACAATCTCTTTTGAATTAGTCCTACTCACAATCTCTTTACCATAGTAGGATTTCAATTTAAAATTGGCCACCATATCTAGATAAACTTTAATCGGCGGTCGCTTAGTGGATGGACGGATATAGGTATAATGTATTTCATCCACCGTCATATTCAATTGAAGTGAATTTTTATAATCCGGAAAAAAGCGATCGCTTGTATCGAGATAATTTAATTCCAATAACAAAGATGTAAGAAACCCGTCAATCCCGCTGCTCGCTTCTTTGATGGCATCTTCATTGGAAGAACTTTTTGACACTTTATTCTTCTTTCTATTTCCATCATTTTTATAATACTCTTCGGTTATATCTCCTTCTTCAAGATCAAATAGAATTTCATCCGTGGTGATATACTTTTCAGTATCCTTCCTTTTTTGGCCATCGGAATATTCTTTATTTCTCTGTCCATATGCACTTACAAAGAGTGAAAATTGAAAGAAAATAACAAGAACAAAACAAGGAAAAACTATATTGATTTTTTTCATTTAAAGCTCAGTTTTAATCGTTCCAAAACATCAAATGAACTGACCGCAAACGACAATCCCTCTAATGAATAACCAATGTATTTTTCATTGATAACCCCTATCAATTGACCTTTCGTGTTAATCAATGGACTACCATTATCACCGCGACTTACCTTAACATCTGTCTGGATATAATTGAGACCATTTTGAATATGCTCTCCACTTACAATTCCTGAAGTAAGCGATTGCGATAAAGATGTATTTACAGGAGATCCCACCGAAAAAACATCATCACCAACTTTAAAGGTTCTATTCGTTGAAATGGGTAAAGAAGCACTTCCTATGGTATCGATTTTTAGTAGCGTAATATTCGACAAGGCATCCTTACGAATCACTTTCGCCTTTTTAGTTTTACCATCTGAAAACTGAACGTCTACTTCATTTTTATCTTCCACCACTCGATAGCTGGCCAGCGCATATCCATCAGGTGAAATCATACAACCGCTTCCATGATACCCAACATCGATAATGGTAATCTGAGCATTCACCATTTCTTGAAAATCAGGTTCCGCTATGATTGGCTTGGATAATTCTATCTGATCCCACTTGGCTGTTTCGTTATTAAGTAAGTTGCTCATTTGACCAAACGCTGCTTTAAATTCATCACTAGCTAATACTTTAATAAGTGCGTCCATCAAAGCGTCGCGCATCGCCTCTTCATAAAAATCGATAAAATTGTCACTAAATATTTGAGACGATCCAAGGGCTTCAATAGGAATCCTTCTCTCACCATGGTGATCACACAAATAAAAAACGGTCTGCAATTCCGCGCTTGAACCAAGACCTCTTAGTACATCGAGATATCCACCTTTAATTTCAGCATCGAGATGAATCGTGTTTTCATAATCCGCAATCAAAGTAGCCTGTGGCTTTTGATATCCCATTGTATAAAGCCTCTCGTCTAACCATTCTATGATGTCATATGATTTTTCAAATTGAGCGACCGTCTGTGCTCTGTTCTTTTCTCTGCCCTGCCAAGAACTTACATTCTTGTGAACTCTGATATTCACTTTGTTAAAAGACAGTGAATCGAGATCGATATGCGGCATTACATAGATTCCCGACTTTTCATTTACAGGAAGTTTTTCTAACGATGCGATTTCAACTTTTCTCTTATGTTTTTTCAATCCTAAGGCGACATCTGAAGCTGAAAAAACTACTCCTTGAAAAAGGTTTGACGGATCCTTAGTGACACCTGCAACAGTACCCCATATACCCATCGTTAAAAACACCATACCATCTATTCTCGTTGGATTTCGCACTTCACTTTTAGGTCGATATCCCGAACGGTAAGCGCTTACTATCATCGGTCTGTGCTTTCGAATTTTAATAGTGCCATCTTCTGAAATGGGCGAGCCATTTATTTTCACAAAAGCCCTCTCATCTTTAGGAACTGCCTTCACAGTTTGACTTCCCAAAATTGTTGCACAACCCGATTGTGAAAGCAGTGTAACCAATAGAATTATTTTAAAAAAAATATTTTTCATTACCATCAAGTCGTTTCAGTATTCCAGTCTTAGTCTCTCGTATATATAATGTGCCGGGATTGCAAATCCAACTCCTTCTACCACACTGCCAGCAGCTTTTGAAGACACAATACCTATTAGCTCTCCACTATCGTTGAATAACGCACCTCCACTATTACCTGGATTGATATGCGCGTCTGTTTGGATCATCGTTTTTCCAAAAGCATTTCTAAATCCACTTACAATACCCTTAGTAACCGTTTGTCCCAAGGATGGATCTGCTGGAGTTCCTATGACTGTTACCTTATCCCCTAATTTACTTTTCGAAGTATGGATGGGCTCTATTGAACAAAATGGAAAATCACTTTCTATTTTCAAAAGCGCCAAATCATAAACAAAATCTGAGCGAATTAATTTAGCATTATACTTTTCTCCATTGTTCAGTAACACTTCGATGGAGTCTTTTCCTGTCCCCGCCACATGATGATTGGTCACCACATAACCATCAGCAGAAATAAGACAACCCGAACCATGTCCATCTTTTGTTTTAATGGTAACAATGCTTGTGCTTAAACTTTCTGCTGTAATACCTAAAGATTTCCCTTTTTGAACTTTTACGATAGGCTGGGCCAAAATGGCTTCTTGTGCAATCTTGCGATCACGCACTATTTTTTTTAATAAATCTGAATTCGTAAACTGGAACACAACATCTTCAATTGCATCTGACCAAATTTCCATTCCATATTCACCATGTACCACTCTGAAGGCATAGCCTAGAAAGTCATTGAACGCTAAATATGAGGCATACATCGGATTGCATTTCACGCTAAAATCATATACACCTAATTCAGTCCCAAAAGCATCTTTGACCTTTATATCTCCTTTAACTTCAACATAAGTGATTGAAGATGTAGCAATAGTTCCCAAGTCAAAATCATTAAATTCCATATCCAATACTAAAGAGCTCGCATCGTTTCTAAAAAAAGCTTCTGAAGTATCTAATAGACTTGAGGTCTTCAAAAATGTCCACAAAGATTCTTGGAGACGATCACTGTAAAAATCCAGATCATATTCATTAGCTATTGAAACAACACCTTTGCTCTTTCGATACGCACCGTCATCTTTGTAGCGGGTAAACTTAAAATTGCCCTTTGTTATATTCACCTTGCATTCGCCTGGCTGGATTGTAAATCCTAATTGCTTACTTGTCACTAATGGCTGCAAGCTTGGAAGTTTTTTTAGTTTCCTGAAATTGTTGTTTTCATCATTTGCAGCAACCGTTTGTTTTTTATACCCTGGAGCTTCTACTATGATAAAATTGAATGATATCAATTCATCTATCGGATTTCCTAAGTTAAATCCTCCTGGAGTTTTGACTGTTGCGCCTGGCGTATCAGTCTTTGCACCGAGTTGAGCAAACCCCACAAATGGTAAAATGAATATCGATAGTGATAGAAGGAACTTCTTCAGTTTTCGGATCATGTATATAAATTAAGGGCTGAATATAACCTCATCCCTTTTAACAAGACAAGTTTCGAGAACATTTAACATCTGTCAATGTTATTCCTATCTATTCGTACTATCGAATTACCAAAACAATGTCTGTACATGCTGAATCCCTGCTCATTAAGATCGACGAGATGGGCGACCAACACGTAATGACGTCTATTGAAACTCCTATGAGACGCGATGCTTTCGACATTTCTGATGATCGTAAAATCGCTCTTATTGAAGATAAATTCCGCGACATTATGGAAATTCTTGGGCTAGATCTAACGGACGATAGCCTCCAAGGCACGCCTCACCGCGTTGCTAAAATGTATGTCAAGGAAATCTTTAGCGGACTCAATCCTGCTAATAAACCAGATATCAAACTCTTTGAGAACAAATATCAATACAACGAAATGTTGGTGGAGAAGAATATTACTTTCTTTTCAAACTGCGAGCACCATTTCGTGCCGATCATCGGTCGAGCGCATGTTGCTTACATTTCAAACGGTCAAGTAATCGGCCTTTCTAAACTCAATAGAATCGTACAGCATTTCGCTAAGCGTCCGCAAGTTCAAGAAAGACTTACGATTCAAATTGCCAGTGAATTAAAAGAAATTCTCGGTACCGAAGACGTAGCTGTTTTAATTGACGCAACCCACCTTTGTGTAAGCAGCCGTGGTGTTCAAGATGTAAATAGTTCTACTGTTACTTCGTCCTACGGAGGAAAGTTCTTAGAGGATGCCACAAAGAATGAATTTCTAAAATACATCGGATTGTAATATGGCAAATTATTTAGTCATCGGCGGCTCCTCAGGAATTGGTTTTGCCACGGCAGAATTATTAAAAGGAGAAGGCCACCGCGTGATTGTTTCTACAAGAAAAGAAGAGGCTGTCGCCGGATTTGAAACCATTCAATGGAACGCGGAATCTGCAACTCCAATTTCACTTCCTTTCGAAGCGCTAGATGGTGTTGTTTACTGCCCAGGTACGATTCAATTAAAGCCCTTTCATCGTTTTTCAGAGGCAGACTTCATTCAAGATTTTCAAATCAATGCGCTCGGAGCAGCGAAAGTTTTACAAGAATGTTTGCCGCTGTTAAAAAAGAGCAGTCACCCAGCAGTTGTTCTTTTCAGCACTGTGGCAGTTCAAGCAGGAATGGCATTCCACTCTAGTATCAGCATGGCGAAAGGAGCTATTGAAGGACTCACGAGGAGTTTAGCAGCAGAGTGGGCGCCAACGATTCGAGTTAACGCTATTGCACCTTCATTAACAAATACTCCATTGGCGGAGAAATTACTGAGCTCTCCTGAGAAAATGGAAGCTTCCAATAAAAGGCATCCTTTGCAACGCGTAGGGACCGCTCATGATCTTGCGCAAATGACGGTATTCCTTCTTTCAGACAAGAGCAGTTGGATTACAGGACAAATCCTCCACGTAGATGGAGGAATGTCATCCATCAAATCGATATAGAATTAAAAAAGCCACTCCGAAGAGTAGCTTCTTTATTTTTTGCAATACAGAATCCCTTTTGCATTGCACTCACTAAACCTCATATAGGACTATTGTTTCTTGCAAGTGTTAATTCCAAAAAGTGGATACATAGGGCAAAAACTTACAAGTGATGTCAATACAAACACTGCAGACAATGCTAAAAGAATGTATGACATGGGAGCTGTCACCACATTCATATAGAACAATACAATAAAAACAAGAGCTAGAATAATTCTGATAATCTTGTCGGTAGACCCCATATTCGCTTTCATAATAAATTGGTTTTAAGTGTTAATTCATTTCGTTGTTCAAATCAAAATTGAGCACTCCCACGGCAACAAACAGTGACCTGCGTCACCCAATGCCATGATCTTGAATAAATGAACCTCCCCATTTGCTTCATTATTGAAAGGGATGTCGTTTATTTGCGGCATAATTCGTTTCAATGGCACTAATAGAAGAATTTGACAAATCTGGTAATTGGCTTTTCCGTTGGAGAAGTTACCTACCACTGGCGCTTTATATACTAGCTGCGCTAGTTATCGTTTTCGAACAAGACACTGACATGCCAACTTATGAGTTCAATTGGGCAATTGCATGTCTGATCGTTTCTCTTTTCGGTCAAGTCATTCGTGCCATTACTGTTGGTTTTACACCAAAAGGAACTTCCGGAAGAAACACCAAAGAAGGTCAAGTTGCGGAAACCCTCAACACAAAAGGCATTTACTCTACAGTGCGACATCCGCTATACCTAGGCAACTACTTCATGTGGCTCGGAATCATTATTTATGTAGGAAACTGGTGGTTTACTATTACTTGTACCCTACTCTTCTGGCTATACTATGAGCGTATCATGTTTGCTGAAGAATTCTTCCTTCGCGGAAAATTTGGGAAGACTTACCTCGATTGGGCAGCAAAAACACCTTCCTTCTTTCCACGATTCACGAATTGGGAAAGTGCTGGGTGGAATTTCAGTATTAAGAATGTCTTGAAAAGAGAGTACAATGGATTCTTTGCGATCTTTATCTCTTTCGCACTTCTAGATGTGCTCAAAACATTCATTCACTATGGCTATACAAGATGGCAAGATTTAGTATCTCCATTTTGGTGGTATGCACTCGCAATTTCATTTGTGATTTTCATCGTACTCAGATCTCTGAAAAAATACACTCGTGTCCTTGATGTAAAAGGACGTGAGTTCGTCGAGGCCTGATGGCCCATCCACATATTGAAAAAGGCCCCTTTTGGGGCTTTTTTTATTGACAAAATTGGATATCTATACATTTCCACTACACAAAAGAACGCTGAATAACAAGTCTACATCACTGAATTACAATATCCTAAGATTCAAAAAAAATCTCGAACGTAAGGTAACTCAGAAAATTGCACTTTGAAGGGAAATGGTAGGGTTTAATGTGGCTTTTAAGTATATTTGGAACCCTAAAACGTAGCCTGTAATATGAAAAAGATTTTTACTTTCTTATTCGCACTTGCACTTTCTTCTGTTGGCTTTGCTCAGCGTGAGCATAACTGTGGCACTGACCACAAGCACGCGATTCTTCGCCAACAAGATCCAGAGTTTCAGCAACGTGCTGAGGACTATAATCGTCAAATCAAAGAAATTATCGCTGCTCGCAAAGCAGAAGGTAATCGCGACGAAACGGTCTACATCATTCCAATCGTGTTCCACATCGTGCACAACTTCGGTCCAGAAAATATTTCTGACGAACAGATCTATGATCAAGTGCGCATTCTAAATGAAGACTTCCGTAAACTAAACGAAGACACTTCAGATATCATTGATATTTTCAAGCCAATCGCGGCTGATGCTCGCGTTGAGTTCCGTTTGCCAACGAAAGATTTCGAAGGTAACTGTACCAACGGTATCGACCGTATTGCTTCTGTTGAAACCTATGTTGGTGACGATGGAAGTAAATTGAATGCTTGGCCACGCGATAGATACCTCAACGTTTGGGTTGTAACTAGCATGGAAGATGGTGTTGCAGGATATGCATACTACCCTTCAGCTGTTCCAAGCGGTATCTCAGCAATGAGAGATGGTATCATCATCCGTCACCAATACATCGGAAGCATTGGAACAGGTTCTCCTGGAAACTCTAGAGCGCTTACTCACGAAATCGGTCACTGGTTGAACCTTCAACACGTTTGGGGTGACAACAATAGCCCAGGCCTTAACTGCGGCGATGACGACGTAGAAGATACTCCAGAGTCAATCGGATGGGACAACTGTAACTTGAACGGCAGCGTTTGTAATGCTGGTGTAATCGAAAACGTGCAGAACTACATGGAGTATTCATACTGCTCAAACATGTTCTCTGCAGGTCAAGTTGAAAGACTTCGCGCAGCCCTTACTAATCCTCTTGCTGGTAGAAGCACATTGTGGACTGCTGAGAACTTGGCATTCACAGGAACAGACGGATGGAACAACGCAACTTGCGCTCCTCAAGCAGATTTCTACACTGACAAGCCAGTTGCTTGTATCGGTGAAGACATCACTTTCTTTGATTACAGCTCTGACTCAGATGTACTTTTCTTCGAATGGTACTTTGACGATGGAACTAGCTCTACAAGCCCTAATCCAACTAAGTCTTTCACATCTTCTGGATGGCACAGCGTTACTCTAAGCGTATCTAACTGGTACGGAATTGATATCGCTTATAAAGAAAGAGCTGTTTATGTAATCCCAGAACCAAACGTTCTTTCTGGATTGGTAACTGAAAACTTCCAAAACCAAGAATTTTTCAATAACAACTACATCAGCAGAAACTTTGACTTCAATGAATCTGCTTGGACTTGGAATAACACTGTTGGTTATGACGACCAAGCTTGTGCATCTCTTAATGCATATGACTTCGAAAGCGACTTCATCGACACTGGTGATAACGACATCGATGAGTTGATTTTCCCTGCAATGGATTTGGACAACATCACAGGTGGCAGCCCATCTCTTTCTTTCAAGTATGCATTCGCAACTCAAGCAACTGACCTCGCTGGTGTAACTGATAACTTTATCCTTTACTCAAGCCGTAACTGTGGTCTTACTTGGCAAGCTCGTAACCCATCATCACCATCACAAAGCGCTCCTGCTGTAACTGGTGCTACTTTGGTATCTGCTGGTAACTCTACTTCTTCTTTCGTTCCTGCTACACAAGCAGATTGGAAGACGATCACTTACAATATCCCGAACACACTTTGGGAGCCAAACGTATTGTTCAAAATCGTATTCACTACTGGTGAATTCGCAAACAACTTGTACATCGACAACATCAACATTAACGGTATCGTTGGCGTAGATGAAATCAATAAAGAAGTTGCAGGTTTGAACGTATATCCAAACCCAGCGAACAATTCAACTCAACTTTCATTCACTCTTAGCAATTCACAAGACGTTACTGTTGTTGTGACTGATCTAAGCGGACGTGTGGTTAAAACAGAATTATTCGCAAACCGTGTAGCTGGTGGAAATATCATTGATCTTCCTCTCGATGCTATCGCAGATGGTATGTACATGGTTTCTATCAAGTCTGAAAATGCAATTGCTACGCAACGTCTAGTTGTAAGAAAATAATCTAAGAAG
>JAIXWP010000031.1 GCA_027491215.1 Flavobacteriales bacterium
CTGGTTCTAGAAAGTAACTGGAATAGTAAAGGTTATTTTTAGATTTTTGAACTCCAATCATTCTCCTAAAAATTTTCTTTTCTAACTTGTGATGCGCAGCGGGGGCTGGATGATTCTTTCCTGTATAAACATTAAACGCACTCATGTGAGAAAGCAAATAGTCTCTATCATTATTATAAATACCACCTAAGTAAGAGCAATGAGTTAGTATGGGCACATCGTGGGCTGCGGCCCATGTCAACGTTTCCTTGAGACGTTCATCAAAAAAATAAAATCCAGTACTCGGATAAAACTTCAATCCATAAAATGGATTGACTGATTTCATTTCATTGACCTTTACCGGAGTGTTGAAATAATTCTGCACTGTCGCACACAACTCTACACCATTGCCTTTCCAACGAGGATCAACTCCTAAGAATGGCAACAACTTCGTGTCGTGCATGCGCAACACTTCAAGCACTTGTTCTAACTGACCTTCATAACCACTTTCAGAAGAACCCGCACCTAGTCTTTCCATGTATAGTGTTAGCGCTACAATCTTCACGTCATCATTATCGTATGCCGAGAGTAGTTCGTTAAAAACATATTTCGGATGCGCGCTTTTCCCCACTGAAAGAAAGCTCGCATACTTTCTTCCACCATTACCCGCCAGTCTCAATAAGCCCTGCACAGCGCTCGATCCAGCTTGCGTTGAAGTTATATTGTCCACAAGATTTGCGGCAAACCCTGGTAGGTATAGATGCAAAAAATCCTTCGGTGCATTTTGCATCGTGAAGATGTGCGTGTGTACGTTGTAGTGCGACATAACTATACTTTTTTAAGGGTGTATATTTTTCTCAATAAATCAAACCAAAACGGAGCACCAAAACTCACCGCAAATCCTGTGAGACTAGCACCTAAAATCAGCACAATGAAATCTCTAATGCTAGTAATTTTACTCGAAGAAAAAACACTCTTGTCGAAACCAACCGGCATATCTGCACTCTTCGACAAATCCTCGATGCGCGTTTTCTGTTCATCTATTTCTTTCTTCAGAATATCAAAGCTTTGCGGACTTTCGCTCTTCACTGCAAGAGCCTCAAGTTGACTGATGTTCTTTTCATAATATTCTATTATTCTCTCTCTGCCCTCAGCATTGTGTTTTACATAATGAAACAACTCGATACTATTCACATTTAGCGCAAGTGCGATGACAGTCCCCAGCATAAACAAACGCACTTTCGTCTTTCGTTTATACCAATCTGACATTCTCCATTCGAATTCAGAAAACCATATTTCGATATGCTTGACTAATTCATCATACACCACCTGCTCTCTTTGTAACCCAGTCCCAGCCTTTGTTTCAGCAATAGCAAGACCTTGTTGCATCATCGTAATAACATCACTTGGCTTTAGCACCATCAATGCATGTTTCAAATTTTTCAATATCTCAGAGGAATAGTCGATTCTAGCACCTTCTATTGACTGCATTTGCGCAGCGTGCGATTTACCAACCACTTCGATTAATGTTTGTGCGAATAATTTCCCGCTAATATTACCCGTAGGTTTCTTGATATCGCGTGTTAGAAGATCTACGCTACCATGCAGATAAATAAGCGATGCCCAATTAATCCCATTGACTTTATCATTCATTTGAGACATCAGCCACTTTCGCATAAATCGCCCGCGCTCTGCAAGCCATTGCGCTATCGCTTCATGTACAAATCCAGTGAGAATAGCTATCAATGCCCATATAATAATTATGGACACAGCCATGGAAACAAGAGGAAGTTCAAAGAGTCCCATCGTATAGTTTATTTAAGTTCGAACAATAAAGCTACTGACGCAGCTCATTGAATAATAATCAGTCAGGTGAAGTAAACCTACACTATTTTTTTGAATAATATTCTATATCATTGAATATTTTGAATTTGATTTGCCCGAGAACCATAAATACTGAGCTGTATGAGCACTTTCAAAAAATTACATCGATTTACCTCTTTGCCCATCCTTATGGATATTCTTGAAAGAAGCAGCATCACGCTCATTTCTCCTGCACATTGGACCGACAGAAACGACAGTCAACCTGTGCTTCAATACGAGAGATCATTAAATAAAAAAGAAAACAATAAAAGACTTTTCGCGCTTTGCTTTACTCATAAAAATGAGACCATCCATCATTGGGAAAACTATGCATCACAAATGGGAGGTTGTTGCATTTCTTTTAGCTATGAAAATCTTGAGAAAAAATTAAATACCATCAAAGGCATAGCTCACGGTCCCATCAAATACGTTTCGATACCCAATTTAAAATCTTCCATTACTTCGAAGAAAGAAATCCCCTTCATTAAAAGGCTACCTTATGCAGTAGAAGGTGAATATCGCGTTGTTTGGACTGGAGCGACAACAGCATCTGCTTTAGAAATCCCAATAGACATTGCTTGGATTCGCAGAATCACCTTTAGTCAGAAAATGCCACGCAGTATTTTTGAATCGGTGAAGAAAAGTTTGATTCAATCCTATCCCATTCTAAAAGGCCGCATCTATTATTCCACCGTGTATCACAATCAACAATGGATCGAGTCACTCGAACAAAAAATTAATTCGTAAATTGGGATTCGAGATTCGGAATTCAAGATTCGGGATTCGGAATTCGGAATTCGATTATTGAGAATTGAAAATTCTCAACACTCCACTGATCTTTTCAATTACCTTAACTCCCAAATAATTTCGAATTTCGAATTTCGAATTTCGAATCGAGAATCGACAACTACCCGCTCTTGCGCGCATATCTTCTCGATTGTCGAGTTGTACATTTTACATTAGTGAGATCGCCCTTTGCCGCACGCATGCGCTTTTTAGCCCATCGCTGCGACTTCTTGTTCATGTGACTACGTTCGGTTTGAGTCATTCTACCCTTCCGGGTTTGAGCGTTTGCCGGCATCGAAGCCACCGCAAACAATACGACAATGAGGGTTACAATTAGATTCTTCATCTTAGCTAGGTTTCCTCCGCAACGCATCTAGTCAAGAAATATTGCAAAACTCAATGACAAGAGACAAATGACAAGAGACAAATGACAAATGATCTCGGCTTTGCCGAGAACAAACCCCCAGCTCCAAACCCCAAACCCCTAACCCCAAACTCCAAACTCCTAACCCCAAACCCCAAACGCGATTAACACTCCACACTCACCGCGTCGACTTGACCTCCCATGGGGGCGTTGTGCTTGGTGATGCGGACAATGTGCTGGGTGGCACTGGGGAACTCTTGCTGAAGACGATGCTTGATCTTATATGCGACTGCTTCAATCAACTTGTATGGCGTACGCATCTCTTCGTAGACAATTTCTTTTACCAAAACGTAATCAACAGTTTGTGATAAATCATCTGCTAATGCCGCGGCTAAAAAATCAAAGTGAATGGTGATGTCTACTGAATACTCACCACCAATCACTGTCTCTTCTGCCCAACATCCGTGATGAGCATATACTTGAATATTATGAAGGCGAATGATCATTCGGTTTGATTAGTCGTTCACAGAAATACAAGTAGCAATTCGCTTCTTAGTCTCTTCTTTTCCAACCAATGCTGCAACCTCTGAACTAGCTGGCCCCGTAAGAACTCCCGTCAAGCAAATTCGGAACAATGGCATTACTGCACCCATTCCTAATCCTTTCGCGGTAATAAATTCTTTAAACGATGCTTCAATATTTGCTGATGAAAATTCTGAAATTCCATCCAATGCACTCGACCATTCATTCATCAATGCACCGCTCTCTCCTTTCTTCCACTTCTTCGCAACAGCATCTGCATCGTATGTGCTGGGAGCACTGAATAAATATGGCCCTTCCAATAAATCTTGAATAAATACCGCGCGCTCTTTCATCAGCTCACACACTCCTGCCGCATATTCATTACTCACCTCAATTCCTTTCTCTTTCAAAAGTGGTTGAATCATTTCAGCTAACTCCGAGTTTGGAGTCGCGCGCAAATATTGTTGGTTGAACCACTTCGTTTTTTCAGGATCGAACTTCGATCCACTCTTACCAATACGCTCAATCGTAAACGTATCGATCATCTCTTGCATGGTAAAAATCTCTTGGTTGTTGCTAGGAGCCCATCCAAGAAGTAAAAGCATATTCACAAATGCCTTAGGGAAATATCCGCGCTCTCTATAACCGCTCGATTGCTCTCCAGTTTGAGCATCTTTCCAATTCAAAGGGAACACCGGGAAACCTAATCTATCACCATCACGCTTGCTCAATTTTCCATTGCCATCTGGCTTTAGAATCAATGGCAAGTGAGCGAACTCCGGAGCTTCCCATTCAAACGCGCGATACATCATTACGTGCAGCGGCGCAGATGGCAACCACTCTTCACCTCTGATTACATGCGTGATTTCCATCGTATGGTCATCAACAATGTTTGCTAAGTGATAAGTCGGCATACCGTCGCTCTTGAACAAAACTTTGTCGTCGAGTTCGTTGGTATTAAACACTACCCAACCGCGAATGATATCGTGAAAACGAACTTCTTCGTTACGTGGCATTTTGAAACGTACCACATACGCATCACCATTTGCAATGCGCGCTTGAACATCATCTGCAGGCAATGTCAATGAATTCTTCATTGTGTTGCGAGAAATGCTATTGTATTGCCAGTTTGGCATTTTAGCCAATTCGGCTTGTTTACGAATATTATCTAATTCTTCAGGAGTATCAAATGCGTAGTAAGCCCATCCCTTCGAAACCAACTCCTCCGCATAAGCACGATACATCGGCTTGCGCTCGCTTTGACGATATGGAGCATGTGGGCCACCATATCCAACTCCTTCATTTGGCTCAATGCCGCACCACTTCAATGCCTCAAGAATATAATCCTCCGCCCCAGGAACAAAGCGACCTTGGTCGGTGTCCTCAATACGAATCAAGAAATCACCTCCGTGTTTCTTTGCAAACAAATAATTGTATAAGGCTGTACGAACACCTCCCATGTGCAAAGGGCCCGTAGGACTAGGTGCAAAACGCACCCTTACTCTTTTTTCAGACATTGATTGGAAAATTAAATGGTCATGATATCCTTGTCTTTTGCAGCAAGGACTTCTTCCACTTTTTTATTATATCTATCTACTACTTCTTGAACTTTAGCCTCACCCATCTTTGCCTCATCTTCTGGAAGACCATCTTTTTGAGCTTGCTTGATAAAGTCCAAAGCATCTTTACGAATAGTACGAATACTCACTTTGGCATTTTCACCTTCTGCATGCGCACGCTTCGAGAGGTCTTTACGGCGCTCTTCTGTAAGCATCGGAACGTTGATCAACACAATCTCACCATTGTTCTGTGGATTAAGACCAAGATTTGCCTCGAGGATTGCTTTGCAAATCGGCTCAAGCATTTTCTTTTCCCAAGCTTGTACAGAAATAGTACGCGCATCCGGTGTATTAACGTTCGCTACGTTTTTCAAAGGAGTGGGCGTTCCGTAGTAATCTACTTTAACACCATCTAACATAGCAGGACTAGCCTTACCAGCTCTGATCTTGCTCAATTCAAAATCGAGGTGATCCATTGCTTTATTCATCCCAGCTGTGGCCTCATCCAGGGCCATCTTCACTTCTTCTGACATAGGTTCAATTTATAATTTCGGGTTTCGAAGGTATAAAGTAAAAATTAGGTTCAAAAATCTACTAAGGTTCCCACCTTTTCGCCTTCTACAAGGCGCATAAGATTTCCACCTTTATTCATATCAAACACGATGATAGGAAGCTTATTCTCATTACATAATGTGAACGCCGTCATATCCATCACATTCAAATTCCTTTGGAAAACTTCATCAAAACTAACACGCTCATATTTCGTGGCAGTCGGATCCTTTTCTGGATCTGCTGTGTAGATACCATCCACACGTGTGCCTTTCAAGATTACATCGGCCTCGACCTCAATCGCTCTCAATGATGCTGCTGTATCAGTAGTGAAGAAAGGATTACCCGTTCCAGCACCAAAGATCACAACTCTACCCTTCTCAAGGTGGCGAACTGCGCGGCGCTTGATAAACGGTTCAGCGATGGTTTTCATTTCAATCGCAGATTGAAGACGGGTTTGAACTCCTATTGTTTCGAGTGCTGACTGCAAAGCCATAGAATTGATCATAGTGGCCAACATACCCATGTAATCGCCCTGCGTGCGCTCCATACCGCCTTGTTCTGCTTGAACTCCGCGAAAAATGTTACCGCCACCTATGACAATTGCTACTTGAACACCTGCTTCACAAACTTTCTTGATCTCTTCAGCATAAGCCAATAGACGATTATTGTCAATTCCGAATTGCTTGTCGCCCATAAGCGCTTCACCGCTGAGCTTGAGAAGAATGCGTTTGTATTTCATAAAATCATAGTGGAATAGGCGGCAAAGATAACCAAACTATGCCTGTATTTCTATACTGACAGAACGTATCAACCATAATACTTTGACTCGATTTTTCATTTTCTCCCCTTATTTGAGTTTGTTGAGACAGGTTCTTTTACGTTAACTTTATACATCCAAATTCATCCAATGAATACCCATAATATAGTCACTAGCCAGCGTAATTTCTTCAAATCGCATATCACCCTCGACATCGAATACCGTAAGAATGCACTGCGTAAGCTGAAAGCACTTTTGAAATCAAATGAGCGCTTGATGCATGATGCGATCTATGAGGATTTTGGAAAATCAGAGTTCGATAATTACGCAACTGAATTGGGGATTCTTTACAAAGAAATCAATTACTACATAGACAACATAGAAAGTCTAAGCGCGCCGAAGCGTGTACGCACTAATTTGGCGAATCTTCCAGGTAATAGCTATATCTATCAAGATCCATACGGCTGCACCCTCGTTATTGGGGCATGGAATTACCCCTATCAACTATCACTAAGTCCAGCCATCGCGGCCATTGCTGCTGGAAATACTTGTGTTATCAAACCAAGTGAATTGCCCGCAAACACCATGAAGGTCATGGCGTCATTAATCAATGAAAACTTCCCCGCAGAATATCTTTATGTCGTGACTGGTGGCGTGGAAGAAACAACTCAATTGCTTCAAGCAAAGTTTGATAAAATATTTTTCACAGGGAGCACGCGCGTTGGTAAAATTGTCTACGAAGCAGCTGCAAAAAACCTTACACCCGTCACATTAGAACTGGGTGGAAAATCTCCCGTTATCATTGCGAAATCCGCCAACCTCGAAATTGCGGTCAAACGCATCGCCTGGGGAAAATTTCTAAATAGTGGTCAAACTTGTATCGCTCCGGATTACATACTTGTGGAAGAGAGCGTCAAAGAAAAATTCATTGCTCTTTTAATTGAAAGAATAAAAGCTTCCAACTACATCGATGGCGCGCCTCATTTTACGCGCATTATCAATAAGCGTAATTTCGATCGTCTTACAAATATGATCGACGCATCCAAAGTGATTTGTGGTGGCAATACGAATGAAAATACATTATACATTGAGCCAACAGTAATGACTGATGTTTCATGGAACGACAAAGTAATGCAAGAAGAAATTTTCGGTCCGCTACTTCCTGTTATTTCATTCAAAACGTTTAACGAAGCAATCGAAACAATTCAAGAAAAAGACAAGCCACTATCGGCGTATTTGTTTAGTCATGATGCAAATGAAAAAGAAGAATTCACCACAAAAATTTCATTTGGTGGAGGATGCATCAACGATGTAATTATGCATATCTCGAATGAGCACTTGCCCTTCGGCGGTGTAGGAAACTCGGGCATTGGAAACTACCACGGCAAATATGGATTTTTATGTTTCTCACATCAAAAATCCATCTTTAAAAAACCAACCTGGGGCGAACCCAACCTCAAGTATCCACCTTATAACAACTCGAAGTTATCATGGATTAAGCGGCTGTTGGGCTGAGGAGATTGAACTTATCTATTCACGCTCGAAGTCACTATTAAATGCTCACCTCAGGAATCTCTCCATTAATAATGAGCTTTCCTGAAGTCTTAGAAATAATTTCCTCAACGCTCACACCTGGCGCACGCTCTAGAAGATGAAACGCACCATCTCTAACTTCCAATACAGCTAAATCGGTAACGATTTTTTTCACGCATTTCACGCCCGTAAGTGGAAGTCCACATGCTGGCATCAATTTAGAATTGCCCGCTTTATCACAGTGTTGCATCGCAACAATTATATTCTTTGCCGAAGCCACTAGATCCATCGCACCACCCATTCCCTTCACCATTTTTCCTGGAATTTTCCAGTTGGCGATGTCACCGTTCTCACTCACTTCCATTGCGCCCAAAATGGTAAGATCCACTTTGCGAGCTCGGATCATTCCGAAGCTCATCGCGCTGTCAAAAAATACAGAACCCGGAAGTGTCGTAATGGTTTGCTTTCCAGCATTGATCAAATCCGCATCCTCTTCACCTTCTATCGGAAACGGACCCATACCAAGCAATCCATTCTCTGATTGCAATACCACATCCATTCCCTCAGGAATAAAATTAGCCACCAAGGTTGGAATACCAATCCCAAGGTTCACATACATTCCATCCGCTACTTCACGAGCAATACGCTTCGCAATACCATTTTTATCTAGTGCCATAATATTCTTAATTCAAAATTCGAAATTCTCGATTCTCAAAACACTGTCGATCAAGTGCATTTAATTTGTCGCAGCCACGCTGCAGCGCGGCTCTGCTTGTCGTTTGTTCTCGGCACAGCCGAGATCATTTGTCACTTGTCATTTGTAATTTGTCATTGTCTCACCGTTCTCTGCTCTATTCGCTTCTCATAATTTTCACCTTTGAAAATGCGATGAACATAAATACCTGGTGTGTGAATCATATTCGGATCAAGCTCTCCTGGCTCTACCAATTCCTCTACTTCTGCAATTGTAATCTTCCCAGCCATTGCCATTAATGGATTGAAATTTCTCGCAGTAGCACGGAATACCAAATTACCCATGGTATCGCCCTTCCAGGCCTTTACAATCGCATAATCCGCATCGAAGGCATATTCCATCAAATAATCTTTTCCGTTGAAATTTCGCACCTCTTTGCCCTCGGCTACTTCTGTGCCGACGCCTGCTGGTGTGTAGATCACTGGCATTCCATATCCCGCAGCCATACAGCGTGTAGCAAGCGTTCCCTGTGGCACCAACTCTACTTCCAATTCACCACTCAACATTTGTCTTTCAAACTCTGCATTCTCTCCCACATAAGAACTGATCATCTTTTTGATTTGTCTGTTTTGCAACAACAATCCCAATCCGAAATCATCAACGCCCGCATTGTTGGAAATGCATGTCAAATTTTTGACGCCATTCTTTACCAACTGTGCAATTGAATTCTCTGGAATCCCGCATAGACCGAAGCCTCCAATCATCAGAGTCATTCCATCTGAAATTCCCAAGCAAGCTTCTTCTGCGTTTTTGACAACCTTATATATCGGCATAATTTCTCGTTTTATTATTGATTTTCCTCAGCCTCACCTTCCACTGTAATACCCTCTCCTGTTTCTACTGGCTCGCCTACTACTGCAGGAACCGCTTCACCATCATCATTCCAATCAAATGAATCGATGCTCGCTCCTGTTTGAACATCCATGTTTTGCTTAAACGATTCATATCCTTCAGGAGCCTTGAAGTCTCCTTTCGAAATTTTCAATCGTGTATCTGCATATACTTTTTTCATGAAATAACCATAGATCGGAAGTCCTGTATTTGCTCCTTGACCCAATGCAGTGGATGCAAAACGAACGGTTGGATCTTGGGCACCAACCCAAACTCCTGTTACTAGGTCAGGCGTCATTCCCATGAACCATCCATCAGTATTGTTCTGTGTGGTACCGGTCTTTCCAGCAGTTGGATATGATATGCCTCCATACGGACGACCACCCCTTAAACGCACACCTGTTCCGCTACCACAAGATCCATCGACAACTCCTTTCATCATCCCTACCATTTGATACGCGACATTCGGATCTAAAGCTTGATCGATGGCTGGATCTGCTTCGTAAATGACAGTTCCGTTTTTATCCTCAATTCTTGTGATAAAGGTTGGCTCGATGTAAACTCCTGCATTCGCAAATGTGGCCGTAGCGCCTACCATTTCAAACAATGGTAATTCTGCAACCCCGAGTGAAAGAGCGGGTACATTCGGAAGCTTGGTTTTAATACCCATCTTCTTCGCTAGGTGTATAACATTGTCCACTCCGTAATCATTGATAAGTCTAGCACTCACAGTGTTCACCGAATTTGCAAGCGCACACGACATTGTATAACTACCATACTTTCCATCACTGTTTTGTGGACACCAATTACCGATACAGATGCGATCACCACTTACGATATCACTTGGATGCTTGCCCATTCTTAATGCTGTAGCATATACTAATGGTTTGAAAGTTGAGCCTACTTGTCGACGTGACTGATAAACATTGTCAAATTTGAAATACTTAAAGTCAATTCCACCTACCCATGCTTTCACATGTCCTGTGCTAGGTTCAATACTCATTAAACTCGCGTGAAGAATCGCCTTGTGATATTTGATGCTATCCATTGGTGACATCAATGTGTCAAGATAACTTCCGTGGCGATACACTTTCATCTTCACTGGTGTATTCATCACATTCTCGACTCCTTTGTCATCCAGTTTTTCCCATTCTTCGCCGCATCCTCCATTGTCTTCATTACATTGAAAATAGGATTTTCCATCTCTGCGAATTGCACTAATGTACTTCTTAGGGCGCTTACATTCTGGACACATCACACCTGTCAATATTTTGTGTCTTTCGCTCTCTGTGATCGCTTGATTCATGATCCGATCACGATCTTTATCTGCAATACCATTATAAAATGGATAGTTCTCTTTTTTTCTTCTAGAAATATCTTTGAAAAAAGCTTTCTGCAATTCCTTGCCCAAATGTTCTTCCACAGCCCATTCAGCGTGTTCTTGCATTCGTGAATCAATAGTGGTGTATATCTTCAATCCATCGCTGTACAAATTATATGCACTGCCGTCTGCTTTCTTTCTTTTCAAATCACCATTCTCATCTTTCTCTTCAAGAATTTCATCCAACTTCGATCGCAGTACTTCTCGGAAATATGGTGCTGGACCTTCATCGTGACTGATGCGCTGGAAATCGATCCCTCGCGGCATCAATCGCAAACTATCATATTCTTCTTCTGCTAAAAATCCATATTTCACCATTTGATTCAACACCACTTCTCTTCTGCGAAGAGAAAGCGTAGTGTCTTTCTTCATCGGATTCCATTTATTTGGATTCTGAAGCATCCCTACTAACGTTGCTGCCTGTTGTATATTCAATGAGTCTGGAACAGTATTGAAGTACACTCGTGCTGCAGACTTCACACCCACCGCTTGATACAAGAAATCGACCTGATTCAAATAAAGTGCAATGATCTCGTCTTTGGTGTACGTTCGCTCGATGCGTGCAGCGATGATCATTTCTCTGATCTTCTGCCAAACACGTCGAAAGATGGAGACATTTTCATACTCCTTAGTAAACTGAAGTTTTGCTAATTGCTGAGTGATAGTACTCGCTCCTCCATCTTGTCCCAACTTCACTACTGCTCTGAAAAGCCCTTTAAAATCAATCCCACTATGCTCTCTGAATCGCGCGTCCTCCGTGGCAATCAAGGCATTCACCATATGTGTTGGAATATTCTCAAACCGAACGTCCGATCGGTTTTCTTTGTAATATGAACCAAGCACTTTGCCGTCAGAAGAAATAATTTCTGTGGCCAAATTGATTTTTGGATTTGCTAATGCTTCTACATTAGGCAGGCCACTTAAGAATGCTGTACATAATACCAAAACAACAAGCATCAATGGTGCAAGCCCAATAATCCATAGTCGTTTTTTATAATTTGGTTTCGATGCCGATTTTGCGCTCATGTGTCTGTAACGTATAGTCTACAAATGTATTTCAGGAAGCTATTATCCCCCTTTCTGTTTCGAAAAATAATCAAAAACGAGACGTGCCATTTTCTTATTTACAACTTCTTCTAACTCTCCAATGGTAGCATCTTTTACCGCTCGCACTGTCTTAAAGTGAAAGAGCAGTTGCTGGGTCGTCCTAAAGCCCACCCCTGGAATCTCCGTCAATTCGGAGCGCAGCGCTTCTTTGCTACGTCTGTCGCGGTGATGAGACAATCCAAATCGATGGGCCTCGTCGCGCAATTGCTGTATCAACTTCAAGGATTCGGAGCGCTTATCCAGGTAAATTGGCAAACTATCCCCTGGAAAATAAATTTCCTCCAAGCGCTTGGCTATACCAATCACCGCAATCTTTCCTCTTAGCCCTAGCAGCCCCAAACTTTCTAATGCTGCTCCCAACTGACCCTTTCCGCCATCGATAATGATAAGCTGTGGCAATGGCTCACCCTCCTCCAACAATCTGCTATAACGACGATGCACAGCTTCTTTCATTGTATCAAAGTCATTCGGACCCTCCACTGTCTTCACATTAAACTTGCGATAATCCGCTTTACTCGGCTTGGCATTTTTAAATACCACGCAAGCGCTGACTGGGTTTGTGCCCTGAATATTGGAGTTATCGAAACACTCTATGTGAATTGGTAAATCTTTCAAATGCAAATCCTGCTTCATCCTATCTAAGATGCGATTGGTATGACGTTCCGGATCTACAATCTCCTGCTGCTTCTGCATATCCAGCATGTAGTGTGTACTATTGCGTTGAGATAAATCCAAAAGCTTTTTCTTATCTCCTCTTTGAGGAATACTAACAATAGTATTCGGTAACTGAATATCCACCTCGATGGGTACGCAAATCTCCCGTGAATTACTCTGAAGACGATCGCGAATTTCAATAATCGCTACTTCCAACACTTCCTTGTCCGTCTCCTCCATACGCTTCTTCACTTCTGCCGTATAGCCCTGCACAATCACTCCATTATTTATCTTCATGAAATTTACATAAGCAGCTTGCGAATCGCTGGCTATCGTAAACACATCTACATCATGAATCGTAGGATTCACAATGGTACTGCGCGCTTGGAAATTTTCAAGCGTTTCAATTTTTTCCTTTAAAATATGCGCTTCCTCAAATCGATACTGCTCTGCTGAATCATTCATCATGATTTTCAATTCACGAATGGCTTCAGAAAAATTCCCTTTGATGATCTTTCGAATATTCTCGACGTTGTGATCATAAGACTCTAAGCTCTGCTTTCCTTCACACGGACCCAAACAATTTCCTAAATGATACTCAAGACAAATTTTAAACTTCCCCGCTTCAATATTTTGCTTGCTCAAAGGCAGTGAACAGCTTCGTATAGGATAAAGCTTTCGAACTAGCTCTAATACAGTATGCATTACTTTCGCTGATGCATACGGGCCGTGATATTCACTCCCATCCTTTATTACTTGACGTGTTGCGAAAATGCGTGGAAAAGGCTCGCGCTTAATAACAATACTGGGGTAAGACTTGTCATCTTTCCACATGATATTGTAACGCGGCTTGTGTTTTTTTATTAATGAAATTTCAAGCAACAGAGCATCCATTTCACTCTCCACCACAATGTACTTGATATCAGCAATCTTACGAACCAAGGCTGTGGTCTTTGAGCTATCATGGTTTTTTACAAAATAACTGCTGACTCGATTCTTCAGACTCTTAGCTTTCCCTACATAGATGATTTGACCTTCTTGGTCAAAATACTGATACACCCCTGGTTTGGTGGGTAATACCTTTAAAATGGACTGTATGTGTTCACGGGGTTCCAAGACCACAAAGGTAACTCACCTTAGTGTCTGTTGTGCATCTTGTAAAAGCGCACTGTATCAGTGATGCACTGATCTATCGGTTGAAATTGAAAACCAAATTCTTTCTGAACTTTCGCTGATGAGTAGGTAAAAACAAGAGAGGCATTCTTTACTGTTTCAATTGTCACTAAAGCTTTCTTACCAATTAGCTTTTCTTTGAACCATTCTGCAATGCGCGCCACTTGCATCATCCAAGGCTTAGCCTCTTTTGTGGGGGTCTTACGACCGAGGGCATTACTGATTTTCACAAAAAGCTCTTGCATCTTCCAGCTCTGACTGACTGCGACATAGCGCTCTCCCGACCGACCTTCGTCTCGTAATTTCAGCATTAGTTTCGCCACATCTTCTACGCCTACGAAACCCGTACCTCCCGGAGGGAAGTAAGCGAAGCCTTCATCTATTTTTGAAAAAATACTCGAACTGCTTCTACTGAAATCACCAGGGCCAATGATGAGGCCTGGATTGATAATCACTGCATCTAATCCTTCTTGAATCCCACGCCAAACTTCCATTTCAGCTAAGTGCTTCGTGATGCCGTAATGAGTATTGATGGAAGAATTCTCCCAGTCTCCGACCTCATCCACCGCCTGATTCGAGGTTCGCTTCAAAGCTGCAATGCTACTGACATGAACTAAGCGCTTCACACCCCCTTCCTGTGCGGCATTCACAACATTGGCGGTGCCTTCCACATTCACTTGATACATTTCTTTTCTATCACGGCTGTGATAAGAAACTACCGCTGCTGAATGAAATACATATTCTACTCCTTCCATTGCTTCTTGCAATGAAATGACCTCTAAAATATCTGCTTCTACCCATTCTATTTTTTCAAAATATTCAGGGTGACCATAAAATTCAAAAAGTTGTTTTACAAGATGAAGATTACTCTGATGCCTGCGCATGCCACGCACACGCTCTCCACGAGCAATAAGCTCGTACATTACGTGTATTCCCAATAAACCAGTAGCACCAGTAACTAAATTCATACTTAATTTTTATAGACCTTCACCGAGTCACCGGGTAGATCAATTTTAATACGCTCCAATCTCGCCAAAACTGTATCCTCAATCACCTGCATCACTTTAGCGTCGATTGAATAGGCCTTATAGCTTGTTTCAAAATCTTCTTTCTTGATATTGTGCTTTGTAAACACTTGATCGTAAAAATGATCAAGTAATCCTACAGTTGAATCCACGCGTTGGTAGCGCACAGTATAGGCACCTTCCAACAAACGCACATCCACTAAGACATCTGCAAACTTATCTTGTTCAATCGTTGCAGGAGGCAGCAATTCCTTCTTTGGTCCAGCACAAGCGAAGACGGCCATCATTAAAAATATGATTGCAAAATATCTCATCGTTCAAAGGTTAAGCGCATTCCTTTTTGTTGTTCATTCCAAACACCACTATCATATACCATATGACCATTCACAAAGGTCTTTTCGATCTTAGAATGAAATGTTTGTCCCTCAAACGGCGACCAACCACATTTATATGCAATGTTTGATTTATCAACTGTCCATGGACTATTGAGGTCAACCACAACAAGATCTGCAAAATAACCTTCTCTAATAAACCCTCTTTTTTCTACCTGAAATAATTCAGCCACATTATGTGACATCAGCTGTACCATGAACTCAATAGTTAGTACACCTTCGCGAACTAATTCCAACATTGCCACCATGCTATGTTGCACCAATGGTCCGCCAGATGGAGCTTTCGCGTATTTCTGAGATTTTTCCTCGAGTGTATGCGGTGCGTGATCAGTAGCAATGACATCTATTTTTCCATTGTTCAACGCCTCCCGAATGTTCATTCGGTCGTTAGCCGTTTTTACAGCTGGATTCCACTTAATGAAATTACCTTTTGTTTTATAATCAGCATCTGTAAACCACAAATGATGGACACACGCTTCTGCAGTGATTTTCTTTTCTTTCAATGGCTTTTCACCATCAAATAATTCCAATTCCTTCGCCGTACTAATATGAAGAATATGTAATCGTGAATTGTACTTTTTAGCTAGCGAAACAGCATATGTAGACGACGCGTAACAAGCCTCGGCGCTGCGAATCGAAGGATGTGCTTCCACAGGAATGTCCTCTCCATATTTTTCTACATAAGCTGCCAAATTGCGCTTAATCATTGGGTCATCCTCACAATGCGTTGCAATCAACATTTTTACTTGAGCAAAAATATTTTCTAGAGACTCCGCATTATCAATCACCATATTGCCAGTACTCGATCCCATGAATATTTTCACGCCGCACACTTGCTTGGGATCCAACTTTAGCAATTCATTCAAATTATCATTGGTAGTTCCCATAAAGAAGGAATAGTTGGCCAACGAAACTTCACTTGCTCGAGAATACTTCTGCTCTAAAAGATCCACAGTAGTTGCAGACGGCGATGTATTAGGCATTTCCATGTAACTGGTCACTCCGCCTGCCACGGCAGCGCGGGCTTCGGTGTAAATCTCTCCCTTGTGCGTGAGACCTGGTTCTCGGAAGTGAACTTGATCATCAATCGCCCCAGGAAGCAAGTATTTCCCAGTTCCATCTATCACCGACTCTCCCTCATGAGACACAAGCTCACAAGTCTTGTCAATCTTTGAAATGACTCCGCCTTTAATTAGCACGTCCGCCTTGTATTGTTCTTGCTCGTTGACGAGCGTAGCTCCTTTTATGAGATAGTTGTTCATGTGTATCCTTTTAGCGACCTGCCATTTGACCGTAATTGTCCAGATTCAGGTTAAGCTTAGCGATTCTTTCTGCTCACGCGACGGAATCTCATTTTCAAGACTCCCAAAACTGCCTCGTTAAAGATATTCATACTCATCTTACTCACACCAAACTCACGGTCAATAAATGTGATCGGTACTTCAACAATCTTAAAACCGAGTTGCTTTGTGTTGTATTTCATTTCAATTTGAAATGCATAACCAATGAATTGAATACTATCCAAATCAATGGTTTGAAGAACTTTTCTGGAGTAGCACACAAAGCCCGCAGTGCTATCGCGGACACCCAACCATAAAATCGTGTTGACATAAAGTGAAGCACAAAAACTCATTGCTAAACGCTTGAATGGCCAATTCTTTACCCCTCCACCTTTCACATAGCGCGATCCAACACTCATGTCTCCGCCCTTTCTTACACATCCATCATAAAGACGAACGAGGTCATCTGGATTATGAGAAAAATCACAATCCATTTCAAAAAAATATTCATAGTGACGATCCAAAGCCCATCTGAAACCCGCGATATATGCAGTGCCTAGACCTAGTTTACCCTTTCTTTCTAGAATGTGTAAACGACCCGTAAATTCATTTTGCAAAGTCTTGACGATACCTGCAGTACCATCTGGACTGCCATCATCAACTATTAGTACATGAAAATCTTTAGACAACGAAAACACCTTGCGAATCATTCGCTCGACGTTTTCCTTTTCATTATAAGTAGGTATGATAACTAAACTGTCGCTCACAGAGTAAAAGTTTGAGCCACAAAGATAAGCGGATGCCCGCTCCATTTTAACAAATACTGTTAAGCCTTTTCGATATCCAATTCTTCTATTAGAGCGTGTACTTTTTCTACCATTTTCTTAGAACCAATGAATAACGGAACTCGCTGGTGTAAGTCGGTAGGCTGCATTTCCATCACACGGCGCTTGCCATCTGTAGCCAAACCACCTGCTTGCTCTACTATAAAGGCCAAAGGATTAGCCTCATACATCAGACGCAATTTTCCGTTAGGAGCCGACTTCGTGCCAGGGTACATATAGATTCCACCCTTTATCAAATTACGATGAACATCCGCGACTAGTGAGCCAATGTAGCGTGCGGTGTATGGACGATTGGTCTTTTTATCAGACTGTTTACACCAATTGATATACTCTTGAACTCCTTTACTAGAACTCAATAGATTTCCCTCGTTCACAGAATAGATTTTTCCATCCTCTGGAATGGTCATATTCTCATGGCTTAAGCAGAATTCTCCGATACTCGGCTCGAGAGTAAAACCATTCACACCATGTCCAGTGGTATATACAAGCATGGTGCTTGATCCATAAATCACATATCCAGCAGCTACCTGCTCATCTCCTTTTTGAAGAAAATCATTGATGTTGGCGAGATCACCCACACTGCTTGTTCTTCTAAAAATCGAGAAAATTGTTCCGATACTTACATTGACATCAATGTTACTTGATCCATCCAACGGATCAAATAGCAACACATATTTCGCTTTTCGATTGACCTCTGCATCAAATGCAAAGTACTTCTCATTTTCTTCACTTGCGGCGCCGCATACCTGACCGCCCCATCTCACTGCATTCAGTAATGCATGATCTGAAAAAACATCCAACTTCATCTGTGTCTCACCCTGAACATTCGTAGTGCCCACTGCTCCAAGAATATCCTGAAGGCCTGCCTTGTTCACTTTGTGATTGATAATCTTTGACGCTACACCAATATCGGTCAGCAATCGAGACAAATCTCCTGATGCGAAAGGAAAATCATCCTGACGCTCCATGATAAATTCACTAAGGGTAACAATACTACTCATGCCGCAAAAATACTTCGCAAAAGCCTAATACGCGCGACTTTCAGAAACTTTCATTAAGTGTACTTTATACACTTTCCGAATCTCGCACAAAAAAATCCCCCGATTTCTCGAGGGATTCTATCTATTTAAATTACAATATTCACAATTCGTTTCGGCACCACTATCACTTTCTTCGGTGTCTTCCCCTCTAGGAAAGTCACTGCCTTCTCATGCGCCAACGCTGCCTTCTCTACATCTGAAGCAGACATGTCTACAGGCAATGAAATAAAGAAACGGGTCTTACCATTAAATGAAACCGGATATTCGAAATCGTCGTCTTGTAAAAACGCTTCATTCAAAGCTGGCCAATCTGCGATGGTAACACTTTCTGAATGACCCAAACGCTCCCACAATTCTTCTGCAAGGTGAGGTGCATAGGGTGAAATCAGCACAGCAAGTGGTTCCAAAATCGCACGCTTATTACACTTCTGCTCCGTTAATTCATTCACTGCAATCATACATGTACTCACCACTGTATTCCATGAAAAACGATTCAAGTCGTCGTTTACTTTTTTAATCGTTTTGTGCAATGTTTTCAGTTCTGCTTTTGTCGGCTCATCCGCTGAAACAGTGAATACATTCTCATTGGTATGATACAATCTCCAAAGCTTGCGCAAGAAATTATGAACTCCATTGATTCCCTTGGTATCCCACGGTTTGCTTTGTTCTACAGGTCCTAAAAACATCTCATAGCAACGCAATGTATCCGCACCAAATTTCTCTACAAGTTCATCTGGCGTTTGCACATTGTATTTCGACTTCGACATCTTCTCTACTTCCGTATCGCAAACATATTTGCCTTCGTCGTTTAATATAAATATTGCATCTGCATACTCTGGAAGCCACTTCGTAAAGGCCTCTGTGTCCAACACATCATTATCGACTAAGCTGATATCAGCATGTAAGCGTTGCGTTTCGAATTGATCCTTTTTATCTGCAGATACAAATTGATTTGTACCCATCACACGATAAACGAAACTACTTCTTCCCAAGATCATCCCTTGATTGATCATCTTTTTGAAAGGCTCGTCAAACGCAATAAATCCGAGATCAAACAAAATTTTTGTCCAAAATCTTGAATACAACAAGTGTCCAGTACCATGCTCAGATCCACCCATGTATAAATCGACTTGTCCCCAATATGCTGCCTTCTCTTTAGATACAAATTCTTTCTCATTTTGAGGGTCCATGTATCTCAAGAAATACCAAGAACTACCTGCCCAACCTGGCATTGTATTCTTTTCGTATTTCCAATCTTTCGCACGCGCCAATGGTGGTTCCCCATCTTCTGTCGGCAAATATTTATCGACTTCTGGCAATACCACAGGCATCTCAGAATCATCTAATACCACTGGAATATCGCCATCAAATCCAATCGGGAATGGCTCGCCCCAGTAGCGTTGTCTGCTGAATACGGCATCACGTAAACGATAATTTACCTTGCCTTTTCCAACACCCAATTGCTCTAACTCTTCAATTACTTTCTTCACAGCTGACTTGTAAACCATGCCATTCAAGAACGATGAATTCATCAACTTTACTTCTTTACTCGGTTCGGCTTTTTCAGAAATATCCACTCCTTCAAAAATCGCAGGAATAGTAATTCCGAATTTTTTTGCAAAATCATAATCACGCTGATCGCCCGCTGGAACGGCCATTACAGCTCCTGTCCCATAACCTGCTAAGACATAATCTCCAATCCAAACTGGCACCTCTTCTCCAGTGAATGGATGTATCACATAAGCTCCTGTGAATTGTCCTGAGATATTTTTTACATCACTTTGACGATCGCGCTCTGATTTCAATTTAGACGATGCCATGTATTGTTCTACTGCATCGCGTTGTTCATCAGTTGTAATTACTGGAACCAATGGATGCTCGGGAGCCAATGTCAAAAACGACACTCCAAAAATCGTATCAGGACGTGTGGTGAATACTTCAATCGTAGCATCATGCTTTGCCAATTGGAAAGTCACTGAAGCACCTTCAGATCTGCCAATCCAATTACGTTGTACTTCTTTGATACTCTCCGACCAATCAACAGTATCCAATCCATCCAACATGCGCTGTGCGTATGCTGTGATACGCATGCTCCACTGACGCATCAACTTCTGTTCAACGGGATGACCACCACGCTCGCTCACGCCATCTTTCACCTCATCGTTTGCCAATACAGTTCCTAACGCAGGACACCAGTTTACCATCGAGTCGGCTAAGTAGGTCAAGCGATATTGCATCAAAATCAACTGTTGTTGCTTATGATCCATGCTCTTCCAATCGGTAGCGCTAAAATCTCCTTCCCAGTTTTTTGAAAAAAAGAATTGACTCTGATCTATCTTTTTGTACCAATCTTCATCAATAGAAGCTTGCACATTATAATTACCGTTTTCTTCAAACTTCGCAATCAATGTTTCAATGGGCTCTGCCTTATCTGTTTCGATATTGTACCAAGCATTGAAAATTTGCTTAAAGATCCATTGCGTCCATTTGTAATAAGATGGATCGCTTGTGCGTACTTCTCTGCTCCAATCGAAAGAGAATCCGATCTTGTCCAATTGCTCGCGATAGCGGGCAATATTTTTTTCTGTAGTCAATGCAGGATGCTGTCCAGTTTGGATCGCATACTGCTCGGCTGGTAAACCAAAACTGTCGTAGCCCATGGGATGCAAAACATTCCATCCTTTGTGACGCATATAACGAGCGTAGATATCACTCGCGATATAACCGAGCGGATGCCCCACGTGCAGCCCCGCTCCACTTGGATAAGGGAACATATCCAAGACATAAAACTTCTTCTTGCTTGAATCTTCAGTTACACGATAGGTGGATCTTTCGCGCCAATTGCTGCGCCATTTCTGCTCAATACTTCTAAAATCGTATTCCATGGGGTCGTAATATCTATTTCCGGAGCGCGAAGATACTCGCGATTTCAACCTATTTTTAGCCCCGAATAGACGAAAATCATAGTTTTTGCGTTTGTGCACCGCCTATTTTAGAATCTAGCCCCCCTTATGAAGCATATTTTATCTTTTATAATAGCTGTCTTTATTGCTTTTGCTGGAACAGCACAAAACCAATACGGCGTCGGTTCGTGGAAGGATCATCTCTCATACTACAACCTCGTGGATGTATGCGAAGGTGAAAACGGACTCATCTACGCAGCGACATCTTCTAGTCTTTTTTCTTACGATAAAAATGAAGGCACCATCGAGCGTATTTCAAAGCTCAACCTGCTAAGCGATGTTCGCATCTCTGCAATGGAATATGATTTCACAAATCACTTTCTCATTATTGGATATGAAAACGGAAATCTTGATCTTCTCATCAATGGAAAAGAACGTCAAAATTTACCTGACATCAAACTTTCAAGCCTCATTGGCGATAAAAGAATTTACAATATCGTTCCTTACCAAGACCGCATCTACCTAGCAACTGGCTTTGGTATCGTGGTGGTAGATCCGTTCAGAAATGAGGTGAAAGAATCGTACTTACTTGGCACAAACGGCACCCAAGCTAAGATTGGTGATATCGCAATTCGCAATGGTAAAATCTACGCTGGACTTCCTTCCGGAATACTCCGTGCAGATCTATCTAACCCTATTCTTGCCAATTTTCAAAACTGGACATTACTACCAAACTTCCCTTCGGCATTCGACGGAGTCTCACAACTAGAATTTGTAGATAATAAATTGATGGCTGTAGTGGACAATGACAACGGCGACTACATTTATCAAGTAGACGTGGAGTCCAATACATGGAGTACTTTTCTCAATTTCGGCGGACTCTTTTTCAATAACATGTTCTTCGGAAATAATCAGTTGGTGGTATCCTGCAACTACACAGTGCTTCGATATGACAACAATCTTCAACTGCTCAGTGAAACAGCACCAATCAACGGTAGTGCTGTTGCTGCTTCCGCTGCAATTGTAGATATAGACAACTCCCTTTGGATTGCTGATCTAACAAATGGTTTGCATAGCATAAAATCTTCCGAAATAAAGACGATTGTACCACAAGGACCAAGATATGCTGATGCCCGTCGCATTGCGGCATACAATAACAACGTCTGGGTGGCACACGGCGGTGTGAATGCTTCATATGGACCTCAATACAAGGTTCGAAATATTTCATACAATCTTGGAGATACTTGGCAAGAAATTATCAATCCACAAGGTTCGAATACTGACTTCCCAAATGTGCTTGACTTCATGAGCGTAGCGATTGACCCAACAGATAACAATCACATCTATCTTGGATCATGGGAAGAAGGGCTGATTGAAATTCGTAATAATCAAGTCGTCAACATTTACAATGAATCGAACAGCACTCTCAAAACAGCACCCTTTACGTTCACTGATGAATTCATAGGCGTGGCTAGTGTTGCTTTTGATGTCGATGGCAATCTCTGGATGACCAATTCCTTCAATCCTCAAGGATTACAAGTGCGCAATCAAGACGGAACATTCTATGCTTATAATCTAGCACCTATTGCTTCCGTGGATCGACGTATCACTGAAATTGAAGCGGCGCAGTCTGGCTACATATGGGTGGTTGCGGATGGTCAAGGGCTGATCGGATATAATCCCAATGGCACCCTAGATCAATCAAGCGATGATATATTCAAACTTCTCACAGATGAAGAAGGACTTGGTAATCTAAATAGTAAAGACGTATTCTGTATCAAAGAAGATCTTGATGGAGAATTATGGATCGGAACGCTACAGGGATTGTGTGTCCTTTACAATCAAGACGCAGTATTCAATTCAGATGAATTCGATGCAGAAACTATATTGATTGAGCAAGGCGGAAACATTCAAGAATTGCTTGCCACTGAAGCGATCACCTCTATCGAAATTGATGGTGGTAATAGAAAATGGATTGGCACACAAAGTTCAGGTGTATTTCTTTTTAGTCCTGATGGCATACAGGAAATACTTCACTTCACAACAGATAATAGCCCACTGTTGACCAACAATATCATCGATATTGCTATCAATCAGGAGACAGGCGAAGTGTTCTTTATCACTGAAAGCGGAATCATTTCTTACTTTGGTGATGCAACGAATTTCTCTACCGAGATTAATGATATTAAAGCATATCCAAATCCCGTGCGTGAGACGTATGATGGCATCATTACGATCGACGGACTCGCATATCAATCTGTCATCAAAATAACAGATCTTCAAGGAAATCTAGTGTTCGAAACAGTAAGCGAAGGCGGTCGTGCAACCTGGAACGGCTTAGGCCTCAATGGTGAACGTCCCGCTACTGGAGTATATCTAATCTATGCTTCATCGAATGATGGAAGCTCAAGCAACGTTGGAAAAATTGCATTCATCAAGTAGTATGGCCATGTCTTATCAGGAAGTGTTGGATTACATGTTTTCTCAACTTCCAATGTTTCATCGTATTGGTCCTGCTGCATACAAACCAGATTTATCCAACACAATTGCTCTTCTGGAAATCGTTGGTAACCCTCACAAGCAGCTCAAGTGTGTGCACGTTGCAGGCACCAATGGAAAAGGATCTACCTCGCATCACATTGCTTCTGTGCTTCAAGAAGCAGGATACAAAACAGGGCTATGTACTTCTCCTCACTTGAAAGATTTTCGAGAGCGCATCAAAATCAATGGTCAACTCATTCCTGAAACGGATGTCATCGAATTTGTAGAAAAAAATAAGGAAGCGTGGACTGCAATTGAGCCTTCATTTTTTGAGATGACCATCGCTCTCTCGTTTTGGTATTTTGCAAAAGAAAAAATTGATATCGCTGTCATAGAGACAGGACTTGGCGGGCGTTTGGACTCCACCAATGTTATTACTCCTGAGATTTCTGTGATTACAAATATTGGATGGGATCACATGAATTTATTAGGTGACACCCTTGAAAAAATCGCCGCTGAAAAAGGTGGAATCATTAAAGATAATATTCCAGTAGTTCTCGGAGAAATGAAACCGAATGTTCATTCGGTTTTAACAAATATTGCTTTGGAAAAAAATGTTCGTGTTATCGACGCATCTCTCTCCACGGCTCCTCCACCACCATCCGCCTTGCAAGGTTACTACCAGGAAGAAAATCGTCGTACTGCATATCAGGCATTAAAAACACTTGCAACAATTAGTCCTTGGAACATCACCGAAGACCACATCAGCCAAGGGTTTCAGAAGGTGATTGAAAATACTCAATTACTCGGCAGATGGCAAGTACTAGGTCATCAGCCATTCATTGTAGCAGATGTAGGACATAATAAAGACGGTATCGAATTCGTGATGCAGCAAGTCAAGGATCAAACATTTGACAGGCTTCATATCGTTCTTGCAATGGTGGCAGACAAAGACATTTCGACAATCTTAAAACTTTTTCCTAAAGAAGCAATTTACTATTTCAGTAAAGCGCACATTCCTCGAGGATTAGAGGCACACCTCTTACAAACACACGCTGCGGAGGCAGGTCTTATAGGTGAGGTATACTCTACCATTGCAGAAGCATTTTCTGATGCAAAAAAGAAAGCCTCCAAACAAGATATGATCTTGGTCGGAGGCTCTGTATTTACAGTCGCAGAAGTAATTTGATTACTTCAATGTGAAATTAATAGTAATCGATCCTTTTTGATTAGTTGTAGCATTCGGATTAGCCGAGAATCGTGCTGATTTCGCTGCCTTGATTGCTAACTCATGGTGCTTTTGAGCTCCTTCGGTAATGTTTGATTTAGCTGCATTTACTGTAGCCGAAACCACTTTCCCATTTTTATCCACGATAATATCTACTACCACTCTTCCAGCAACCGTTGGTTTCTCATCAAGCGATGGATTAGCGGTCATGCTTCGGCCAGCCAATGCCCATTCTCCATTTCCTCCACCACCATTAAATAATCCTTTACCATTAACAGAACCATTTTCTACTCCTTCTTTCTTCCCATCATCTTTTGGCCCTTGGCCTGTTTCCTTTCCATTATTATTCAATGCGTCTAATGCATTGTTCAATGGATTACTTACCGTAGGATTCGGTTTGGTGCTAGGAGTCGTGGTAGGTTTCGTTGTGTTAGGCTTTGGATCAGGCTTTGGTGCTGAAACAGGAGCAGTCTCTTGCGTTTCAACAGCTTCTTCTTGAACAGGCTCAGAACTCGAAGATGCACTTTGAGAAGATGCATCATTGCTGTCTCCGCCGCCTGTGTCGGAATCACCAAGTGCTGCCACATTGAGTGACATGTATTGCGTTCCGTCACCGCCGCCTGTGCCGCAGTCTTTCATTAATAACATAAGCAGTAACGCAAAGCCCACATGGACTCCAAGGCTTCCTACCCATGATACATTTCTTTGTGTTGATTCAGATGTTTGCATATCACTCTTTTTTAGCTCTGGTGGCTATCACCGGATTGCAACGCAGTACCTTTAAGGTTGAGAAAAGTTCAATCGTCTCTCCAGTTGGTACATCTCTATCCACATTGAGTATTACAGTGCGCTTATCCTCTGGCTTTCCAGCCATCAAGGCTTCTAATTTCGATTTGATATCTTCCTTCGCTACCACTTCACTATTGATCGAAAACTCGAGGTCTTTGGTAATCGTTACTGACACTGCACCTGCTACCGATTCGCCGGTAGAGGTCTTTGGTAAATTCACAGCTTCTCCGTTCACAGCCATGGTTGACATGACAATGAAGAAAATAAGCAGCAAGAATACCAAGTCGGAAATCGAAGACATGTTCGCTTCCGCACTTACTTTGTTTCTTCTTCCGAAATCCATAGTGACCTCCTTAGTTAGTAGGTTGCTCTAGGATGTCGATGAATTCAACAGCACGAGCTTCCATTTTGTGAATCACTTTGCCGATACGGCCAACGAGTGTATTATATGCAACGAATGCGATGATACCTACGATAAGACCAACTACAGTTGTGATCATCGCGAGCATCATATCACCACCCATGGATGTCAAGTCTGGTCCGTTTACTTTGATCGAGTTGAATACACCGACCATACCGATTACCGTTCCTAAGAATCCGAGCATTGGTGCTGCACCCGCGCTAGTTGCCAAAAATGAAACGTTCTTTTCTAGCGTGTAGATTTCAAGTTTACCAACGTTTTCAATCGCCGCCTTGATATCACTCATATCCTTACCGATTCTTGAGATACCCTTTTCAATCATTCTCGCAACTGGAGTTTGGGTAGTAGCACAAAGATTCTTTGCACTATCCAATTTCCCTTGATTGATATACTCTTTAATTTTTTCCATAAAATTTCCCTCTTCCTTCAATGCCTTATTGATGGCTTGTGTTCTTTCGAAGAAAATGTAAACAGAAATAATACTGAGGATAATTTGAGGGACATAGATGTATGCTCCTTTCAGGAACTCAGCAAGAAAATCAATATCGGTTGACGGGGCAACAGTTTCGGGTGTGCTAACAGCTTGGCCGGCCACACTCAATCCATCTTGTAAGAAAAAAAGAAAGTCCATAAGAATAGTGGTTTCGTATCTATATAAATTACTCCTTAAAATTCGATGCAGCGCATCATCGTTCAAATTGAGTACAATTTGACCCATGATATAAGCCTTGGAGCAAATTTCTATCAATACCGTTAAGTGGATAACTGAATGATTATTCAAAAAATTGCCCTAGGCTAATAGTTCCCTCTTACTTTTGTCATCTAGGTCAAACTTACAACCTCACTTATGAGCTCACATATGAAAAAACTCAGCGCTGCTGGAGTTTTAGTTTCATTAGGAATTGTTTTCGGAGATATAGGTACTTCACCTCTCTATGTACTAAAAGCTATAATCGGAACACGTGAAATATCTCCAGAGCTAGTACTTGGCGGTATATCCTGTGTTTTTTGGACCTTGACCATCCAAACAACATTTAAATATATCATTCTAACGCTAAAGGCAGACAACAATGGTGAAGGGGGTATATTCTCTCTCTACGCGCTTGTCAGACGAAGAGGAAAGTGGCTATTCATCCCCGCAATCATTGGAGCTGGAACCCTTCTGGGAGATGGGATTATTACGCCTCCTATTTCGGTAGCCTCAGCAATCGAAGGTCTTGAAAAAATACATCATGGAATTCCAGTCGTAGAGATTGTCATCGCAATCATCACGGTACTGTTTATTTTCCAGCGCTTCGGAACAAAGATTGTCGGTGCAACATTTGGCCCTATCATGCTCGTTTGGTTCGGAATGCTTGCTGTGCTTGGTCTGAGTCAAATCATCATCTACCCAGATATTCTTAAAGCATTAAGCCCGCATTATGCATACGATCTACTCGTACACTATCCACAAGGATTTTGGCTATTAGGAGCTGTCTTCCTATGCACAACAGGCGCCGAAGCACTGTACTCAGATCTTGGACATTGCGGGAGACAAAACATCCAAATTAGCTGGATAGCAGTTAAAGCAGCTCTGATATTAAACTACTGCGGTCAAGGCGCTTGGCTTCTTCATAGTGGAAACACACATCTGGGGGATATGAATCCATTCTATGAAATCATGCCACGATGGTTCTTGGTATTTGGTATTTCTATCGCTACAGCTGCCGCTATCATTGCCTCTCAGGCCCTCATCTCTGGTTCATTTACACTCATTAGCGAGGCTGTCAGCTTGAACTTCTGGCCAAGAATTACCATTAAATATCCGACAGACGTACGCGGACAAATCTATATCCCTAGCATCAATTGGCTCCTTTGGGCTGGATGTGTCGCCGTAATGCTATACTTCGAAGAATCCTCCAAAATGGAAGCAGCGTATGGACTATTCATTACCATCACTATGCTTATGACCACCATTTTGATTTCTCGATATTTAATTTGGATTAAAAAATGGTCGACGTACCTCGTCTATCCTATGGTAGCCATTTTCGTGAGTGTTGAGCTTTCATTCTTAATCGCAAACTTGTCAAAACTATCGCAAATGTGGCTCTTTCTGGCTATAGGATTAGCAGCAATATTTGTTATGTACGTTTGGTATAAATCACGAAAAATCAATAATAAAATGTTGAACTTCGTGAAACTGAAAGATCAAATTGATTTGCTTCGCGACTTAAGCCAAGACCAAACAGTAACGAAGTTTGCTACGCACTGTATCTACTTGACGAAGGCAGATTTACCAAGTGAAGTGGAACAAAAAATCATCTACTCCATTTTTAGTCACACTCCAAAAAGAGCAGACATTTACTGGTTCGTGCACATCGAACGAACAGACGATCCGTATCACATGGAATACTCTGTTCAAGAATTGGAAAATGACAAAGTGATTCGCGTAGAGTTTAAACTCGGATTCAAAGTTCAACCTCGCATCGGAATGCTCTTTAGAAAAGTAGTCGATGAAATGGTAGCGAATGGTGAGCTAGATATTAAGAGTAAGTATCCGTCTCTTAAAAAATATAACCTGGCCGCAGATTTCAAGTTTGTCATCTTGGAAAAATTCCTCAGTTATGAAAATGAAATCAGCTTTAGACAAGGTTGGATTTTGAATGTGTATTTTGCTATCAAACAGTGGGCTCAAGCAAATGAAAAAGCATTCGGACTTGATCCTAGTGAAACACACGTGGAAAAAATTCCATTGCTAGTAAACCCTGTGGATGATGTAAACCTTTGCCGAAAGGACTAAGGGTGTAGGATCATCATTTCAATAATGTAGACAGCTGCGCCGCCGAAATAGCCGATCAACGCCCATAGTGATACATTTTTTAAGTACCACATGAAGCTGATTTTTTCCAAGCCCATCACTGCTACACCCGCAGCACTACCAATAATGAGGATACTTCCTCCTGTACCCGCTGTATATGCCAGGAAGTGCCAGAATGGTCCGTCTTGAACAAACATATCCGACCACACATCTCCTGTCAATGCAGGAGTAATTTCGTACATATTCATACTCGCTGCTACCAATGGGACGTTGTCAATCACGGCAGACAATAGACCAATTGCAATGTTGATTGCGTAAACATTTCCAAGACTGTCTTTAAGCCCCTCAGCAAGTGTGCGCAAATGACCTACTTCTTGAAGCGCTGACACCGCCAATAGAATTCCTAGGAAGAATAAAACAGAAGGCATATCGATTTTACGAAGTGCGTGAAGCGCACTGTACTTCGACTTTTCTTCATCCACCTTTTTACCATGCATGATTTCGGTTGCCAACCAAACAATCCCTAAGCTAAGCATGATACCCATGAATGGAGGTAGGTGCGTAATGCTTTTAAATACAGGAACAAACAACAAACCTCCAACACCAAGAACGAATGCTACTCCACGCTCCCTTGCAGAAATGCCAGCTCCTGATTTTTCTGCAGCCACCGGTCTTTCCACATCTCCTTTCATTACAAAGGTCAAAATGATTAAAGGCAACAATAGATTTACTAAACTCGCCAAAAAGACTTCTTTCATAATACCCACGCTCGTAATTTGCTTTCCAATCCAAAGCATTGTGGTAGTTACATCTCCAATCGGCGACCATGCACCGCCGGCATTTGCTGCGATGATTATAACGCCGCCAAAGAACCAACGTGTCTTTTGATCATCAATCAGCTTTCTTGCTAAGCTCACCATCACAATAGCAGTGGTCAAATTATCCAAGGCAGCAGACAAGAAGAACGTAATGATTCCCAAGATCCATAAGAGCTTGACTTTATTTTTCGACGTAATTCGGTCAGTAATCACTCGAAATCCTTCATGCGCATCTACTACTTCAACGATGGTCATCGCACCCATCAAGAATAACAGAATGCCCGCTATTTCTTGTAAGTGATGGAGAAGTCTGTGATCGAAAAACTCTGGCAAGGTCATGTCAGCGCCCTCAGATATTTTCAAAAAATCTCCAAGCTGTTGGAAATAAACCGACAAGTGATCAGGAACTGCATGCGCTCCGACAACGAGAATCGACCAGCATAAAACTCCCGTCAGGAGTGCAGTTGCTGCTTTATCGATTTTGATTGAATGTTCCGTTGCAATGGCGATGTAGCCAAGAATGAAGACAATGAGTATAGCTATTTCCATAAAAAAATTATTGCGTGGGCTGACCGGTCTTGAGATACATTCTCACGTCATGGCGCGAGCCTATTTGCATCACATCTACCAAATCTTGCACACTGAGTGTTCTATCAATATTTATTGCACAAGAAATATCTGGATCTTTTTTCGCCAACGCTTCTAGTCGAATATCCAACTGTTCCAACGTCAGCTGATTGCCGTCGATATAATAATTACGGCTTGCATCAACAGTGAGTTGCACATTTCGTTTGGCCTCCTTTTCCTTGTTATCAGCGGCCTCCGGAAGAAGCACTTTGATAACGTTTGGATTGGTCATTGTCGAAATGATCAAGAAAAAAAGTAAAAGAAAGAACATGATGTCATTGAGCGAGTGTGTACTCACTTCAGCAGCTCCCTTTCTTCTTCTATTGATTTTCATATTAATTCTTACTGCCCTTGTTTAAAGCGACTTTTAATGCGAGCGAATGCTCTTGAATCTTAGCCACAAAGCCATCCAGCTGATGCTGGAATAAATGATATGCCGAGAAGGCTATGATACCTACTACCAAACCAGCAGCAGATGTAATCATCTTTTTATAGAGACCTTCTGAAATGATTGAAATAGAAATATCCTGTGAAATAGAAATATCAAAGAAGATGGTGATTACCCCTACGATCGTTCCCACGAAACCGAGCAGTGGCGCTAGACCAGCGATCATTGATAGATAGCCCAATCCTTTTTCAAGCCGCGCTACCTCCACATTTGCCGCATCCTCTAATACTTCATCCAAATCTTCTGTAGTCATTCCCGAATAGATGAAGATTCTACCCCAAGAACCTTTGCTGGACTTACAAAGCTGTATCGCTTCATTCTTTTTCCCTTGAGAAAGCAGGTCGGTCAGGTTTGTAAGATCCTTATCGTTTACCTTCATATTGTTCGAGAAAAACATCAGTCGCTCTGCGATAATAATCAGCGCGATCACTGACAACAATGCAAGTGGGATCATTACAAATCCACCTTTCAGCAACAAGCCTAGCACATCTATCGAAGGCTCTACCCCTTGAGTTTGTAGTAAAATCATATTATTATAGAATAACGATGACAAATATAACCGATACATCTAGCCTGAAATTCAAACGGATTGTCGTTTAATCAACCGATAAAGGCTTATAAAATTGCTTACCATTCACTTTTTGAGACTACCGTTCATCCGAGTTAGCCATCATAACTCTTTTGATGTAATTACATTTACTTAAACACTATGGTTATGGAAACCACCTACAAATCTAAAATCGGATTAGAGCTCGCTATCCCTGTTAGTTTAGTTTTGGGAGGGGTACTTGTGGCGACACTCATCAACAGACCCGCATGGCCAGCCTTCCTTATCATTATCCCAATGTTTAGTTTCATTTGGTATCTATTTCTCACTACCAAATACTCTATCTCCGACAATAAACTGACTATTAAATGTGGTTTTCTATTTCATCAAAAAATAGAAATTAGCACCATCACCAAGATTATTGAAACGAACAACCCATTGAGCTCGCCCGCTGCATCTCTCGATCGATTAGACATTCGGTTCAAAAAATCTGGAAGCGTTCTTATTTCTCCAAAAGAAAAACTAGCACTGATAAATCATCTCCTCAGTATCAATCCAGCCATTGAAGTAAAATACAAAAAGAAATAAAAAAGGGCCGGTACCAAGAGGTCCGACCCTTTTAAAATTATACTCTCGGTTTTCCTAAACTAATTTTTTCAAAGAAATTTCAAAAGCTGTGTTTGCAATCAATGTTGATTCACTTCTCTTTTGATGCACATTTTTTAGTGCATTGTAAATAGTAACAGAAGTATCTTCAAAGATTCCTTTGTCGGTCATATCTACATCGCCATTGCTCATCAAATACGCGAAAACTCTCGCCATTCCACAGTTCGCGATGAAGTCTGGAATCAAGCTAATCTTTTCGTCCACTAATTCTGCAATTGGTCCGTAGAAAATTTGTGTATCTGCAAATGGCACATTTGCTCCACATGCAATCACTTTTACACCTGCAGCAATCATGCGCTCCACTTGATCATTCGTAATCAAACGAGATGCTGCACATGGCAAGAATACGTCTGCCTTTATATCCCAAATCTTTTCATTTACTTCTTCGAAGCTTAAAAGATTCGGCGCATGCAGTGCATTGCCCTGACGATCGATAAACATTTTCTTGATCTCTTCAAATGAAAAGCCATCAGTGTTGATCAATCCACCGGCACGGTCGATGATACCAACTACTACCGCACCCATTTGACTCATGTAATAGGCACCAGCTGCACCAACATTTCCCCAACCTTGCACAATTACACGTTTGCCTTTTACATCACCGCCCCAAAGATTGTAGTAGTGCTTTACGCTTTCTGCTACACCAAAACCTGTGATCATATCGGCTACCTTATACTTCAAAGCGCTAGATGGAGTGTATTTCTCATCTTCTAACACCTTCACAACCCCAAGACGAAGATTGCCAATACGCTTTACCTTCTGAGCCTCCGTTGGCTGAAAGTGTCCGTTGAATACGCCTTCTTGTGGGTGCCATATACCGCACTCTTCGGTCATAGGAATTACTTCATGGATTTCATCCACATTTAAGTCTCCTCCTGTTCCGTAATAATGTTTGAGAAGTGGTGCTACTGCCGCGTACCAACGCTCGAGCACTCCTTTTTTACGAGGATCACGCGGATCGAAATTGATGCCGCTCTTCGCACCACCTATCTGTGGTCCACTCACGGTGAACTTTATTTCCATTGTTTTTGCAAGCGACTCTACCTCGCGCTTGTCCAAGCCAAGACGCATACGGGTGCCACCACCTGCCGCACCGCCGCGAAGTGAATTAATCACTACCCAGCCTTCGGCTTCTGTTAACGCATCTTTCCACTCGAAAACCACCTCTGGGCGCTTGTTTTCGTAGATCGATAATAAATCTTTCATTTCATGCAGGAATTTGAGACGCCAAACCTGCTTTTAATATTTCATTCTTGCAAGAAAAAAATATTCTATTTGTCAGCACTCAACATTTAAGGATTCCAAATAGCACCGCCAATCGAATCTCTTGAGGCTCCTGTCACAGAAGCTAAAGTGTTCACCTCCCCACGATATCTAAGCACTCCTAGGAATGCAAATACAAGCGCTTCTTTGAAATCTATAATCTCCTTTGACGGTATGTGAATCTCACAATTGGTGTGCGCTTTTACTCTTTCTATAAAAAAATGATGCTTCGCCCCGCCACCTGTAACAAGTACTTTCGAGATGGATTGATCATTCAATACACACGCTATTTGAAACGCTCCATGCTCTACAGCAGTGCACATCAAATCAGCTACGCTATAGGTTGACTGTTGAAACTTCGATAAAAAATTTGCTTCAAAAAACTCTCTCCCCAAGGACTTTGGAGGAGCAGAATGATAATATGACAGTGCATTCCATTCTTCTAACAATGATTGGATCACTTTGCCTGAACGAGCAATATGACCGTCTTCATCGAAGACCATGTTCATTTTTTCAGCTAAAAAATTGAACATCATATTACATGGAGCAATGTCAAACGCAATACGCTCTTCATTTTTCTCAAAAGAAATATTGGAAATGCCCCCAAGATTTAAACATGCCTCAAAAGACGAGAATAACAGTCTATCACCGATAGGAACCAAGGGTGCACCTTGACCACCCAATGTAACATCTAATGTTCGGAAATCCGCAATTACAGGGAGTTTACAAATGCTTGCAATTGCTGAAGGTGATCCTATTTGCAAGGTCCATCCATCTTTTGGACGATGAAAAATAGTGTGCCCATGCGATGCTATGAAATCAATAGAATGATTTTTTGATGATATAAAATCATTCACCCATTTACCATGAAGCTCACCTAATTCATGATGCAACTGCATAAGTGCTTCACCAGAAATATGATATGCATTCGAGAGTTTTTCTCGCCACTCCGCATTGTATGAAACAGCGCGTGTGTCGCGTATCTCAAAGACCCAACGATTATCTTTTTTTTCAAAAAAACAATATGCGATATCCAAACCATCGAGCGAAGTACCGCTCATTAAACCAATGACGTGATGGCCTGAATTCATGTTGTTTTATTTCAAACTTACTACACTTCCCTCATACATGCTTTCACGAATTTCGCGAATAGCCTTATCAGAAATATAATCGTCGTAAGTCATACGCTTATCAATTACACCTTTCGGCGTAATCTCGATAATGCGATTCGCCACTGTATGCGTGAATTCGTGGTCATGTGATGTGAAAAGTGCCACGTGCTTCCAATCTTTCATTGCATTGTTGAATGCAGTGATAGATTCCAAATCCAAGTGGTTTGTTGGCTCATCCAAAATCAAACAGTTACCGTTCGCCAACATCATTCGTGAAATCATGCAACGCACTTTTTCACCACCGCTCAATACGTTTGATTTTTTCAAAACCTCTTCTCCACTGAACAACATTTTACCCAAGAAACCACGAACATACGTTTCGTCTTTATCTGTAGAATATTGTCTCAACCAATCAACAAGATTATCGTCGCCGTTGAAATATTTGTCATTGTGGTTTGGAAGGTAAGCCTTCGTAATAGTGCTTCCCCAAGCGAATTCGCCGGAGTCTGATTCATCCAAACCATTGATGATTTCAAAGAATGAAGTGATAGCACTGTGTTCTTTTGACAACACTGCCACTTTATCTCCTTTCACTAGAGTAAAAGTGATGTCAGAGAAAAGCAATTGACCTTCTGATGATGTCTTCGAAAGATTTTCAACGTTCAAAATTTGATCGCCGCAATCCCTATCTGGTCTGAATATGATGCCTGGATATTTACGTGTCGATGGTTGAATATTATCGATCACCAATTTATCCAACAACTTCTTTCTACTCGTTGCTTGGCGCGACTTCGAAGCGTTTGCGCTAAAGCGCTCAACGAAATCTTGCAGCTCCTTTCGCTTATCTTCCATCTTCTTGTTTTGGTCGGCACGTTGACGCAACGCCAATTGGCTCGACTCATACCAGAAAGTATAGTTACCTGTATAAAGTTGAATTTTACTAAAATCAATATCCACGATATGTGTGCACACCGCGTCCAAGAAGTGACGGTCGTGAGACACAACGATCACCGTGTTTTGGAACTCAGCAAGGAAGTCTTCCAACCAACCAATGGTCTCCACGTCCAAGTCGTTGGTAGGCTCATCGAGCAATAGAATTTCTGGATTTCCAAAAAGTGCTTGCGCTAAGAGGACACGTACTTTTTCTTTACCAGAAAGCTCGCTCATTAAGCGATAGTGTGAATCTTCTTTGATTCCCAAGCCGCTAAGCATGTTGGCTGCACTGCTTTCAGCATTCCAGCCATCCATTTCCGCGAAAACTGTTTCCAACTCTGCGGCGCGCTCACCGTCCGCATCTGTAAAATCTGCCTTTGCATAAATGGCATCTTTCTCCTGCATGATTTGCCAAAGCTTCTTATTGCCCATGAGCACCGTTTGAAGTACTTGGCACTCGTCAAATTCAAAGTGATCCTGTTTCAAAACACTCATACGCTCACCTGGAGTAATAATCACCTGACCAGTGGTCGGGTCTACTACACCAGAAAGGATTTTGAGGAACGTTGATTTCCCAGCACCGTTAGCACCAATTACACCGTAACAATTGCCCGGAGTAAATTTTAGATTCACATCTTCGAAAAGTGTGCGTTTACCATAACGCAGCGAAATGTTTGAAACAGAAAGCATTCTACCAATTTTTGGGGCGGCAAAGATAGGGTTTTTCGAATGGTTGTCAGCCTTTTGTTCATGCTAATTTTCCTATATTCGCACCCCAAACAAATCGAACAATGCATTTCGAACTAAGTGAAGAACACAAAGCGGTGCAGGCTGCTGCACGCGATTTTGCTCAAAATGTCCTCAAGCCAGGCGTTATCGAGCGCGATGAAAATCAAACTTTCCCTGCCGAACAGATTAAACAACTCGCGGAGCTTGGCTTCATGGGTATGATGGTTGATCCTAAATACGGCGGAAGTGGCATGGACACATTGAGCTATGCTATCGCAATGGAAGAAATCTCTAAAGTGGATGCGTCTACTTCAGTATGTATGTCAGTGAACAACTCACTGGTTTGCTACGGTCTTGAGGCATACGGAACGGAAGAGCAAAAACAAAAATATTTGGTGCCGCTTGCAAAAGGCGAAAAGATCGGTGCGTTCTGTCTTTCTGAGCCAGAAGCTGGTTCTGACGCTACATCTCAGCGCACAACGGCTATCGACATGGGTGATTATTACCTATTGAACGGTACCAAAAACTGGATCACAAACGGTAGCTCTGCTAGCACCTACATCGTAATCGCACAAACCGATGCTGCTAAAGGTCACCGCGGAATCAACGCATTGATCGTAGAGCGCGGAATGGAAGGCTTTATCGTTGGTGCAAAAGAAAATAAACTCGGAATTCGCGGAAGCGATACGCACACATTGATGTTCCAAGATGTGAAAGTGCCAAAGGCTAATCGTATCGGTGAAGACGGATTCGGATTCAAGTTTGCGATGAAAACATTGAGCGGTGGACGTATCGGTATCGCAGCTCAAGCGCTTGGTATTGCTGGTGGTGCATTTGAGCTTTCTCTAGCATATTCAAAAGAGCGTAAGGCTTTCGGAAAAGAGATCTCTCAACACCAAGCAATCGCTTTCAAACTAGCTGACATGGCTACTGATATCGAGGCTGCAAAACTTCTTGTTTACAAAGCGGCTTGGATGAAAGACCAACACTTGAACTACGATCAAGCGAGTGCAATGGCTAAACTTTATGCTTCAAGCGTAGCGATGAAGCACACTGTTGAAGCAGTACAAATCCACGGCGGATATGGCTTTGTGAAAGAATATCACGTAGAACGTTTGATGCGTGATGCGAAAATCACACAGATCTACGAAGGAACAAGCGAGGTTCAAAAAATCGTTATCTCTCGCGGAGTTCTTAGCGAATAAAACCCACACTTCATTGTGTAGAAAGAATAGAAACGGCCCGACATTGTTCGGGCCGTTCGCTTTTACTTAGCATATCCATCAATCGATCGATATGAAACGTGTTATCTCATGGTTACTCATTGCAGCCTGCATCGGTTTTGTAGGCTATGTGGTGTACACCTTTTCTAGCGAACAAACCATAGAGCCTCAACTCTGGAAGGCGGTGCCTGCAGATGCTGCATTAGTGGTGCAAGTAAATGACCCTCTAAAGGCAAGTGAATACCTAAGTCATTATGATCTTGAATGGAGCACTACAGCAAGCTTACTTTTGAAAAATATCGGAACCGAAGAATGGTCGAAATACCTCTACTCTCCTCAATGTATCATCAGTTCAACTGAAGCAGGGCAAGGGGTGGTAATGGTTGTTGGTCTCCAAAAAACAACAACGCTCGAAACGATTGAAAGCGCAATTCTCGGAATCACCGGTGGAACGAAGGGGGCTGAGAGAAACTTTGAAGGACAAACTATTTTTCCTTTTGGAGACTACTCCGTTTGTATTGCAAATCAACTTCTATTTTTTGGAAACTCCGAAGCCCTTATAGAATCCGCTATTCGAAGCACTTTAGATGATGGTAAAAATATCGATCAGCATCTTGTCACTCTGAAGAATAAATCTGCCAACGACACGGGTATTGTATTTTTTGGAAAATGGAAAAAAGAAGAATGGATGAGCATTGAGCCTCATCAATTAGATGAGAACTCTTGGTACTACACCGGTATGATCGCCGCTCCAGACTCCACTAAAATGCGTTTCAATTGGAGCAAAACGAGTGATGCATTCGGTGTAGGTAATTACTTACCTTCAAATACAGTCGCAGCAGAAGTATGGTCGTTTGATGATTTTCAAGCCCTTCGGGAGGCTTTTGACACTGGTATTGAAAACACCAATGAAGAGAAGTTTACGAATGCTTCTTGGATCGATATCGGAGACAGTTGTTTGTGCGATCTAAATGAAGCATTGCTCGATTGGAGAGGCGGTGTACAAGGCTCGTTCTTGTATGAATCGAATGGCAAATTGATTCCCATTTCATTTGCAACGGTCATTGACAGCCTGCGCGTAGAAGAACTTATGGGAACATTAGCAACTCCGCTTGCAAACAATTTGTTGGAATTAAAATATCAGCCTGTGCAAAGTCGATATTTCCAAAGTGCTTTCCTTGTTAATCCTGTTTATGGAATTCAAGCAGGAGATGTGTTTTTTAAAGGAGAAGACCCGGATGCCTTGACAGCAATTAAAGCGGATATTCAAAGCAATAACACATTACAACGATCCAAAAACATCAATGAATGGATGGACAAGGATGGAAGTGGTTTACACTACTTCGGAGGAAAATATTTAACAGCCCTCTTCCCTCCTGCTCTTCAATGGTTCTTCAATAAAGAAGGAATGAATGGAGGAACGATGAAGAAGCAAGAAAACGGAATCATTGTAGTTGAGTGGTTTGAAGGAGAAATTAAATCGGCTGTTCAAATCGAGTCCACTAATGTGAATACAGTATCCGATACAACATCTGTTGTTGCAGAAGAAGCGCCTGCGGCGCCAGTGGAGCCTGAGCCCGCTGCCCCTTCTACCAAGAAATGGAACACCATTAATCACAACACAAAAGAAAAAGAGGTATTCCTTCAGTTGAAAGACAATACCATATTGCTCCAAACGAGCGGTGGAAAAGAGTTGTGGAAAGCTGCTATGTCAGATCCTATTATCGGGGATGTGACACAAGTTGATGTTTTGAAAAATGGAAAATTGCAATTTGCTTTTACCACAAAACGCGCACTTTACATCATTGATAGAAATGGTAAATCACTTCCGGGTTTCCCAGTAAAATTGAAGAGTGATGTCACTACTGGACTCTCTGCATTTGACTATTCAAACGATCTCAATTATCGTTTGATTTTTGGTTGTGCCAATGGTGCAATCCTCAACTATACTGTGGCAGGAACGCTCACTCCGGGATGGCAATACACGGCTGGGCCAGTGGCTAAGAAAATTATTTTTGAGAAAAAGAACGGCAAAGAACAACTTGTCATTACCTATCAATCTGGAGAGTCACGCACATACAAGAAAAATGGAACACCACTGTAAAGCAGCATTTCTAGTTAGACAAGGAGAAGCCGAACAAGCATTCGAGTGGCGTGAAATAGCTATGCCAGTAGCGAAAGACGACGAAGTATTGGTAGCTGTAGAAGCCTTCGGTCTCAACTTCGCTGATGTACTTGCTAGACAAGGACTCTATCGTGAAGCTCCTCCAATGCCTTGCGTACTCGGCTATGACATGGTCGGACGAGTGATTGCTATTGGACCGAACGTTCATTCGGGCTGGCTTGGGAAGAGAGTCACTGCTCTAACAAGATTCGGTGCCTATGCCACTCACATTGCTACACCCATTATTGGAATCACTGAGGTACCAGAAGAAATGCCTGATTATGCAGCATGTGCATTAGGCACCCAATATGTTACTGCCTATTACAGCGCTCGATATCTGCAACAAACGCGCAAAGGAGAAAGAGTACTAGTGCACGCTGCACTGGGTGGCGTCGGCACAGCACTCGTACAATTACTACAAGAGAGCGGCTGTGAAATCTATGCCACTGTTGGTTCGGATGAAAAAGTAAATGAACTAAAGTCAAAAGGTATTCACGCCTTCAATTACAGCAACGTAGATGTCTATGATCAAATAAAAAATCATCTCGGTAAAAATCGACTAGATGTTTCGTTCAATTCCATCGCTGGAAAAACCTTCAAGCAAGACATGAAATTACTAGGAGCGAATGGACGTTTGCTGCTATATGGATTTGCTGAAAGAAGTGGAAAGAAAAAAGGCAAGTGCGCCACGTACCAATTACTCTGGAATATGGGAATCGTAATTCCCATCATGATGCTTGCATTTAGCAAAAGTATCATGGGCGTCAATATGCTAAAGATTGCAGATCAAAAACCGCAAATTATTAAGGATTGCTTGGATGAATTGGTCACTCTTTGGAAGCAAAACAAAATCGCCCCTGTATCAGGCGGAATCTACAAACCAGAGCAATTAGCCTTGGCTCACAAGGACTTAGAACTGAGAAAAATCAAAGGAAAAGCGATTATTCGCTTACAGTAATTCCGATTAATTCCATTTCGAATCCTTTCCTCCTGAATTTAGTACCGTTCGTTCATTGCATAGATTTCTAGTTAGATAAAAAACGAACTTAGTAATTACAACCTACCAAAAGTGTAATTACTATAACCTGTTTCTTATGTCTAACAAAGCATCCGATCAATTGCACAAACTCATTAAGAGTATGAGCAAGCCAGAGAAACGCTACTTTAAAGTATTCTCTTCTCGACACATTATTGGTGATGAAAACAATTATCAAACATTGTTTGATGCCATAGACAAGCTGGACGATTATGATGAAGAAAAGTTGATGAAGAAATTCAAAGACAAAGTATTCGTGCAGAGATTCTCTATAGCCAAGAATAGATTATATAATGCACTTCTTAAGAGTCTTGATTCATTTCATGCTAATAGCAGCGTGGAAGCGCAGCTTCATCGCCAAGTACACTCAGCGGAAATTCTTTACAATAAATCCCTTTACGATCAAAGTTTGAAAGTGCTTCACAGCGCTCGCAAAGTAGCTGAGAAGCATGAAATTTTACATCTGCTGGCAGAAATATCGAAATGGGAAAAGCGCATTCTTGAAAAGAATAACTACGACGATATTCAAGATGAAGCTCAACTAAATGAGATCTTAGAAAAGGATATCGAGGTAAATGAAAAACTTCGAATACACAGTGAATTATGGAACATTAAAAGTAGACTGTTTAGTCAACTTTATCGTCAAGGTAAAGTGCGCAGTGAAAGCGAAACTAAAATGTTCGAACGTATTCTCCACGACGCTAAATCAAAATGGTCGGGCAAAGAAATCGGAATTGAAAATGAATATATGCTTCAACATATTTCTAGCGCTTATCACTTTGCGCTTGGACAGTATGCTGAATGCTATCCTTATCTCAAGCAAAACATTGCCCTAATTGAAAGCAATCCTCATCTATTTGAAGAGGAGCCTGGAATCTATTTATCTGTATTATCAAATACCATTTACGTAGGAATGCGTTTGGGGGAGTGGAAAGAAGCGTTTCAATATCTTGAGCAACTAAGAGCATATCCTGCAACCCTTGCAGAGCGTATGAATGAGGATTTAGAAATACGTCTGTTTGCTCTAGGCAAAAGCACAGAGCTTACGCTCTATGCACAAAGCGGCGAGTTTGAAAAAGGACTAGAAATGATACCTGAAATTAAGTTGGGTCTTGGAGCATTTGATGAACATTTGAGCAACGTTAGAAAAGCACATTTCTACTTCAATATTGCAGTGATCTATTTTGGTCTTGAGCAATATCATGAGGCTTTGAAGTGGGTTAATAAATTGCTCAACAACGTTGACATTGACAAGACAAAAGATATTCATTGCATTGCCCAGATTTTGAATCTCGTTATTCATTTGGAGCTTGGAAACAAAGATCTACTCCCATATACACTGCGCTCTACTCAGCGTTTTCTCGCTACTCGAAATAAAGTGTATGAGTTTGAAAATGTCATGCTCTCCTTTGTAAATGAAATGCTGAAAAAGCGTTCTTCAAAAAACCCAGAAAATCAATACCAGCAGTTGATTGGCGAACTTGAAAACCTTAGAAAAAATCCATTCGAGCAATTCGTTTTTGAATATTTCGATTTTCTTGCATGGGCAAAGAGCAAGCAAAACGGAAAGAAATTTCGTGAGCAGTTGGCAGCGTAGCCAAAGAATGCGACCTTTGCAGCATGAGCAATGAACGTACTGAACTAGAACAACTGGGTGAGTTTGGCTTAATCAAGCACCTCACACAGTATTTCAAAATCAATCATAAAAGCACCGTTAAGTCAATTGGCGATGATGCTGCTATTCTTTCAGTAGATGACCATGAGCAATTATTGGTAACTACTGACATGCTTGTAGAAGGTGTGCACTTCGATTTGATGTACACCCCTTTAAAACATCTTGGTTACAAGGCAGTGGTGGTCAATCTGAGTGATGTGTATGCAATGAATGCTACTCCAAAGCAGATTACAGTAAGCATTGCAGTAAGTAATCGTTTTTCACTTGAAGCTATAGAAGAACTCTACAGCGGTATTCAAAAAGCTTGTGAATGGTACGACATTGATCTCGTTGGTGGAGACACTACGTCTTCAAAAAGTGGATTGGTAATTTCCATTACTGCTATCGGAGTTGCTAGTCCAGAAAAGATTGCAACACGTGCTGGCGCCAGACTTCACGATTTAATAGTAGTCTCAGGTGATCTTGGTGGCGCATATATGGGGCTTCAGGTTTTAGAGCGCGAGAAAGAAGTATTTCGCTCTGTAAATGAAGCACAGCCCGACCTTTCAGGATATGATTATATTCTTGAAAGACAATTGAAGCCTGAGGCTAGAAAAGACATTGTGGAATTACTTGATCAATTAGATGTAAAACCAACATCGATGATTGATATTTCTGATGGACTCGCTTCAGAACTCTATCATATCGCTGATCAAAGTTTTGTGGGATGTGATATTTATGAAGAAAAAATACCAGTGAGCCCAGAGACTATTGCTGCAGCAAAAGAATTTAATCTAGACTACACTACCGCGGCGTTGAATGGAGGTGAGGATTATGAATTACTTTTCACTATTAAGCAAAAAGATCTGGAAAAAATTCAGGGCAATCCTCATTTCAGTATCATAGGCCACGTTACAGAAGAAGCTTCCGGCTGCCGATTAATCACTCGTGCAGGAGAACCTATCACCCTAAAGGCACAAGGCTGGAATGCATTTCGAAATGAAATTTAATTACTTAGACGAACGTCTTTAAGATTCAGTTGAAGAGAGCGTTGGCCTTGCCAAACGTTTTCTTCAATTGTAAATAAAATGTCGATCGGCACATTTTGACAAATTGATTCTGCCCATTTACCTAAGTCGAATCCGATCCCGTCCATTCTTTTTTCTCTACGCTCGCCTTCATAAACAGCGAGTTTTAGATGGGCATTGTTTTCTCCAACAGCTCTAGTGGCGCCAGCATTCTTTAAATTTCTCACCAAGAAGACAGGCTTCATATTATCAGGTCCAAATGGAGCAAACATTTGCAAATGTTTGAAGAAACGTTCGGTGATATCTGCGAGTTTGATTTCCAAATCATACTCGATAAATGGTTTTGGTTTTTCGTTATGAAGCGACTCCTTAATGATTTCATCAAAACGAATTCTGAAATCATCAAATTTCTGGGGCTTCATCGAAAGACCTGCTGCCATTGCATGTCCTCCATACTGTTCCAACAAATCGCCGCATTTTCCTAGAACTTCATAGAGGTCAATACCAGGAATTGAACGAGCGCTGCCGGCTAGCTTTCCTTCAATTTCAGAAAGTACTATTGCTGGTTTATAAAACTCTTCTACCAATCGTGAAGCAACAATTCCAACTACACCTTTATGCCATCCTTCATTTCGAACTACAGTGCTAAATGATTCCATATAAAATGGATCTTGATGCACAAATTGCAGTGCTTCTTGAGTGATGAGTTTATCAATTTTTCTGCGTTCGTTATTATTGTCTTCAACGAGAGCGCTTACTTTTTTTGCAGAGGTTTCGTCTTCTGCGATTAGCAGCTCTACGGCTTGCTTCCCACTAAAAATTCTACCAGCAGCGTTAATTCTAGGAGCTAGAATAAACACTACATCTGTAATATTTAAGCTTGGTTTTTGAAACTTCGCATGCTCAAGCATCGCTTTGATTCCAGGGCGTTGGTTTGTTTCCAATAGCTTCAAACCTTCAGTTGCAAGAATCCTATTTTCACCCATCAACGGTACAATGTCCGCACCGATTGAAATAGTAAGCAAGTCCAAGTAACAAAACAATTCTTGTTCGTCATGTCCTTGCTTTCTGCACCAGCCTTGCAAAAACTTGAATCCTACCCCACAACCACTAAGTCCTTTATCTGGATATGGACAATCTTTTCGCTTCGGGTTAAGCACTGCAAAAGCAGGAGGCAAATCGCCAGGAGTGTGGTGGTCACATACGATGACATCAATTCCCTTTGAATGGGCCAATGCAATTTTCTCTGCATCCTTTATCCCACAATCCAAAGTGATAATGAGATCAAATTTTTCTTCAGAAGCCCACTCTACACATTTAAAAGAGAACCCGTATCCCTCTTCATATCGGTCCGGTATGTAATAGTCACAATTTACCCCAAGGTTTCTCAAAAATGAATACACAACGGTCACAGCGGTCGTACCATCAACATCGTAGTCACCGTAAACAAGAATTTTCTGTCCCTCCTCTAAAGCAATTTGAAGACGATCAACAGCCTTATCCATATCCATCATCAAAAATGGATCGTGTAATTGCTCTAGGTTTGGCCTGAAGAATTTTTTTGCGTGATCAAACTGATTAATCCCCCTCTGAAGAAGCAAATGAGTGAGGACCTCTGAGATAGTAAGCTCGCTAGCCAAATCTTTAATTGTTTGACTATCAAAGCTTCTTTTCGGTATCCAGTCCTTTTGCATCATTCTGCGAGGATACACCAAAAAACATCAAATGGCGTGTTTGTTACCGAACATATATTCAACAATATGCAATGAATATGCAACCTATAACAAGTGAATTAGGTCTTTTTTTGTATATTCGAGCCGCTAAAATTTTTACCAAATGAAATTACGCAATTTTGCATTGATCTTCGTAACAGCTTTCGCTACAACCTTTTTCCTGGCGAGCTGCCTCAATGAGGAAAATAAAATCCCGGAAAACTGTTATGATGGAATCCTAAATAATGGTGAACAGTTTATTGACTGTGGAGGTCCGAACTGTGAACCATGCGACCACTGTATCAATGGAGTTTTCGAACCATTTGAAGGTGAAACTTGCACCGACTGTGGTGGAGAATGCGGCCCATGTCCTCAATGTCGTAACTGCGTAAAAGATGGCGACGAAGTTGGAATTGACTGCGGCGGAACTAACTGCGGACCATGCGCTGCGTTGTGCGGAGATGGAATGTTGAACGGAACTGAAGAACTAGTTGACTGCGGCGGAGCATTCTGTGAGGCTTGTCCTGAATGTGATGACCTACTCATGAACGGTACCGAAATCGGAATCGACTGCGGTGGGGTAGCTTGTCCTCCATGCACCACTGACGGTAACTGTACAAACGGTATTGTAGACGGTGATGAATATTGGGTTGACTGCGGCGGTACACACTGCCCAGCATGTGAAACCATTCTTTCATGGAAAGTTGGAAATATCGATCACATTGTTGACGAAGCTCTTATAACAGCTAATGTCACTGCAAATGTTCTTACTTTCTCTGGAGCAAGTGGAAGCGGTGGCGCCATTACAGTAAGCATTACTACTGCTAGCACATGGACACAAGGATCAACTTTCCTTTGCACTCCTGCTACCTTCCCTGCAAATGCTATGTCATTCATTAACAATGGAACTGGTGTTACTTACACTAATGAATTCACTGGAGCGAATGCTTCTGTTGTCATCAATAGATATATCCCTGCTCCGAATGTCTTCCGTGTATCATTCAGTGGAACATTAAAGAGTGACACTGGTCTTACAACAAGCATTCAAAATGGTGCTTTCTATTTCGACTTCCCATAATAGAACTAAATAAATCTTAAGAAAGCCCGTTGCAAAACAACGGGCTTTTTTATTGCCCTACATTTGTGAACCTCAAAACATGCAATCATGAAAATGAAACTACTGACTCTCACTGGAATGATGGTCATTCTAGCGTGCTCGGAACTATCCGCTCAAAAGGAAAACGCAATCGGACTCCGCGGAGGCTGGTTCGGCGGAGTCACCTTCCAACATCAACTTTCGAGCTCAACAACCCTCGAATTAATTGCTCAAGGGAGAAATAGTTGGTTTAATATCACCGGGCTTTATGAAATACACAAAGATTTCTCTGATGTGGATGGAATGAAATGGTATTACGGTGCCGGTGGTCATATTGGCTTCTACAACTACAGAGAAAATCATCCTGTATTTAACGATCGCTATACTAGCAATGCTACATTCGTCGGCGCAGATGGTATTATTGGATTAGAATACTTCTTCTCTGAGCTACCTCTTCAAGTAAGTATCGACTACAAACCAATGTTCAATCTTGGCGGTGGCGGTATCTGGTGGTACAACGATGCAGGACTTGCAATCCGTTATGTTTTTTAAGAAAAAAAATTAGAGCATAAAAAAGCCTCTCGAAATTCGAGAGGCTTTTTTGTATTGTGACACTAGATTATTTTACCATCATAGATCTTTTCAAAGCACCTTTAGTAGTAATTACTTCTACGAAGTACATACCTGCCTCAAGGTTTGATTGATCCATTGCGATTGTATTAGAACCTGCAGTGATTGTTTGAACCGAAGTTGAAATTTTCGCTCCTGTAGCTGAATAAACAGTTACAGTAACTTTCTCTGAACGATCCGAAGAAAGATTCAATTGGAATTGTCCACTGTTTGGGTTTGGATAAACATCCAAGCTCATTCCGCCGATTGAAGATTCATTAACACCAGCAACAACAAATGGTGCTGAAGTGAAAGTTGGACACTCATCGAATTGACGCATAGTCACTGTATAGTTACCGTCAGCTTCTGGAGTGTAGGTAGCTGATACAGCACCATCAATCTCTTGACCTTCGAAAGACCACTGGTAGCTTACACCTTGATCGAAACAAACCAAATTACCATTTGACAATGATACGATTGGCGAGAACTTCGTCATGTTTGTAAAGCGGATGTAGCAAGGGAAGTCAACGCTATCGATAAATGCATTACGGTTGTTCTGGCGAGTTTCGATATACTCGTTGCGAGCCATTTCAAGATTTGTTGGCAAATCCTGGAAGTGCCACTTCTTAATGATATAGTCACCTTGTCCATAAGGAATGAATGCTGAAATCTGCTCTGGGAAGCTAAAGTCAGAACCAGGAGCAGTGTTTTTTGCAGCTTGATACATCATAGCACGTGCAGCATCTCCTTTCACTTCATCACGTGGTTCGTAGATCGTTTGACCGAAATCATTAGAACCATATTTGCAAGGACCGTAAGTTGAAGTGATATTAGTTACTTCACCATATGGGTAATTGCTGCGAACTGCATTACACTCATTCTGACGAACTGGAAGAAGGTTGTGCAAATCGGAAACCTCTTCTGAATCATCAAAACCAGCATCCAAATAAGTTGGCATCCAGCTTTGTGGGAATGAGTGCTCACGGCTCAGAATACCATCGTTGCTACCAGAGAATTGGAAGCCAGCTTCATAGATATAATGATCACCAGAGTACTGACATTCTACAGCATTTGCTGAGTTACCGCCTGCTGTTATAGTGTCTTTCACATAGAAATCATTAATCAAAGTACTGATGTAATTTGAATAGAAGATTTGGAAATAATCAGTTGGATAAAGTCTTGACTGAAGATCAGACACGAATGTTGGAGCATTGTGATTCAAACCATTCCAGTATGCACCAAAGTTTGCATCAAGTGTTGCAGCAACACCTGCAGTTGGTGAATCAGTTAAATAATTTTCAAATCCATCAGGACCATTAAAAGCAAAAACAGCGAAATGATAGTCAGTGCTTACTTCGATGTTACGCGCATTGAAAGTTGCTGCATCACCAACGTGAACAACTTGAGCACCACCAATCCATTGACCTCTCTTATAAGTCTGCATATCTGATGGAGCTTCTGTAACAGCGCTACCCTTTTTTCTCAATACAACATAACCTTCTGCTGGTGTAGAACCTGCAGCAAAAGAAACGTTGAAATCCCATGAGCTAAGGCCAGGGAAAGTCAATGCTGTAGCTTGAGCAACTGGCTCAGAAGCCATATCACCACCGATCGCGTAAACATTAATTACATAAGAACCCTCACTTGTGTCATTATTTGAAATAGTGACAGTGCAGAAACGTGAACCGTCTTGTGAAGGAGTGAAAGTCAAATCAAAACTTTCAACACCATCAGCCCCAACTACAGTTGGGAAAGATGCGATGCCAAAATCAGATGCATTGACACCTCCAATAGTAACATCAGAAATCAACAAGTCAGTTGAAAGACCTAGGTTCTCAATATTAATTGTAGTAGTAGTAGCATTGCCAATTACCAATGTTGATCCGCTTGGTACGCTAGAAGTATTTGCAGATACATTGATTTCCTGAGCAGCACCCACCGCAGGGATTGAAAGAGAAACTTCATCCAAACCAGTGTTATGTCCGCTTACTTTATTTGTGTAATAGAAGCGAATAAAACGAGATGCTGGGTTAACGTTGTCAGAAAACTGAGTAAAGCTAGCCGTAGGCATATCGTTAACAAAAGTGCGAAGTGCTGTCCAGTTAGATCCATCGGTAGACTCCTGAACAGTCATTGTGCCTTGCCAAGTACCGCCGCTGTTTTGTCCCTTGAAGAAATAAGTAAGTGTACCAGCTTCTTCAGCGAACTCAATTTGAACATAATCAGCCGTTGCATCCAAGCGACATGCTTGACCTACTGCACCATTTGCATAGCGAGGAGCGCTGCCACCTAAAGATTCTGTCCACCCCTCAGGAGTAGCAGTATCAAAACTCCAAGATGTTGGGAGAATTGCTTGAGCATTCGCAAGCTGAACACTCGCAAACAACGCAATGCACAATTGCATTCCCTTCGTAAATAATTTGTTTGTTCTCATTATGATGTAATTAAACTTATTGTTCTAATTAAAAATTCATATTCACTCCTACATTCCATCGGAAGCCCATACCCATGAAAACCCCTGCACTGCTAGCATCAAAGCCTCTGTCATTTGCATTGGTAGATGGATACTCATTATTTCTAGCATCAGAAATATAGGTTGCATTTAGGATGTTCAAGAGATTCAATCTAACACCTAATTTGTACTTACCCCATACAGGGAATGGATAGCCAATATTCAAATCTACAGTGTAGTATGATGGAATTTTCCATGATTGAACTGGCTCTCCTGCAGCACTCAAACTCTCAGGGTCGAAGTCCGCATAGTAATTGTCAAAGTACGTTATACGAGGCTTGATATAAAGACCTTTTACCGGTTCGAAACGAATACCGAATGCTGCTTGAAACTGTGCAGCATCACCTACTTTAATTCCTTTAGCATTGAATTGGATTGTATCGATTGGTGCCGTTCCCAACTCATCAAATACAACCGCCGATGATTCTGAAGTCCATCTCCAATCACCTACGGAAAGAACCCCTTCGAGTGACACCATTCTATGTACTTGCGCCTCAGCTTCTACCTCCACTCCTTTGTGTAGTGCATTCATACCTGGTATACCAACGAAATAACGTTCACCCGCAACACTGATCGTTTGATTAACAGGTCTGTTATTCCATACTGTGTAATACAAATTCACAGCACTCTTGAAGATCGAACGATTAAACAAGTAACCCAATTCTGCCGCGATGATGCCTTCATTTTCCACGCCACGATAAGGCGTCAAAGTTGTTCCAGCGAATACATTGCTTAGCATTGGCGCACGAGAGAGATAGCCTGCATTTGCATAAAAACTATTGCTCTTATTCAAATTAAAACTTGCACCACCTTTTACTGTTCCAGCCGGGAATGTTTTCCATCCAGTAGTTGGGTAATTTCCACCATCATCTTTCAATCCAAACAAATTTTGACGAGAGTGTGAAACCACTGAAGCAGTCGCATTCAAGAAGTAAGACCAATCTCCTCGCTTTAATTCAAGCAAGCCAAATAGACCCGCTTGACGAACAAAACTCTGGATGTTATATCCAAATCGATCCCCCACGCGTTTTACAATATTCTCTGTATCATTCAAATCATCTCCACTTGAATTTGGCACTGCATAATCACCGCCTAATAGATCAAGCATTTCTTGATATCGACTTACTTGATAGTAGCGACCATCGAATCCTCCGGAGAACTCTAGATTATCATTAATACGATACTTCAAAGTTGAAAGTAAACCAACCCAATAGTGATTGTTTACGTTTGCCCACATATAATTGCTCGACTTGTATTGAGACGTATCATTTACAACCGACAAATCATAGATAGGGGTGAAAATAGTTCCGTGAGTATTGGTGTAATAAATAGTATCGAAATCAAGCTGACCAGTTTGCTGGTCAAATACGCTTGTTTTTAAGAAAGTACCACCACCATTTCCGAAAGATGCATAAGCGATATTAGAAAGAGCTAGCTTCTTATTGATACTCCAGAAATGCTTGAGATTTATGATAGGCTTATGGTAATAATTGACACGATCTGAAAGCAACTCTCTTTCAGCATTTACATCTCCTCTGTTGCGAGTGATGTATCCCCAAAATTGATTGAATTGCAAACCATATCCACCTTCATCACCTACATATTGTGATTGGTATCTTGTAGAGTCAAACCCATTCTCGATAGCGTAATCCTTATCGTAATAATACATCTGTCTTCTGCCAGGACGAGTATTGTGATTTTGAGGACTACCCATTACAGAAAAAGATAACGAATGCTTACCCAATTCCTTTTGCACCTTCACAAAATAGAAGTATTGTTTTGAGCTCAGATTTCTTACCCAACCATCATTGGTTTTATGCGAGAAAGCCGCAGTCACTCCCCAGCCATTTTTCAATCGACCAGAATTAAAACCAATGGTTTGTCTAAAGTTTCTATTAATACCAAATTCAGAACTGATAGAAACGCTTTGCTTTTGTTCAATACCCTGACTTAGAATATTGATGGAACCTCCAACAGAAGGAATAGCAAGCTTAGAAGCACCAAGTCCGCGCTGCACTTGAACCTTTTGAGTTACGGCATCCAAACCAAACCAGTTTGACCAATAAACCCAACCATTTTCCATGTCGTTCATTGGAATACCATCAACCATAACTGCAACGTTACGTTGATTGAATCCACGAATATTGATACGAGCATCACCATCTCCACCTCCAGACTGAGTAGCATATACTCCTGGCGTAGAATTTAAGATAAGCGGGAGATCTTGCGTACCTAATTCTTCGCGAATTTTAATTGCAGAAACATCTGAGAAAGCAACAGGTGTTTTTCTTCCTAATGCAATATCAGCTACAATTTCAACCTCATTTAAATCAACTGACTCGAGCGTAATGGCAAGATCAATTGGCTTTCCAGTTACAGTGATTTTTTTTGTAAAATCCATATAACCAACAAAGCGTACTGTCAATGTGTAATCTCCGTTTGGAATATTGAGAACAAATTTTCCATCTAAATCTGTGCTTGTTCCTTTGCCTTCGGCATAAGAAACATTAGCTCCTGGAAGTGTCTCTCCTGTGTAACCATCTGTTACAGTTCCTTGGACTTTCGTTTGGGCAAAAGAATTGAAGGAACATAGCAGACCGAGTGCAATGATTGCTAAATATCTCATTGGTTTGGTAAAAGTTGATGGCAAAAGAAAGGGGTTGTAAAACCCCTTTCATTATTAGCGGAAAATTAATTTCTGATAATTTCGACTTCCGTCTTCGAATTCAACAAGTATCATATAGACACCTGGAGCAACTTCTGGAAGTGTAATGTTTTGATAATAGTCGTTTACTAATTGCTTCTCACGAACGAGAGCACCTGTAGATGAAACAATATTGAAAGCAATCATTCTTTTTGCACTTCTCAAAACAAATTCTCCTTGAGAAATTGGGTTTGGGAAAACATCAAATGAAGGACGCTCCATCGATTCCTCAATGCTAGATACAAAGCAATTGCATGTGTGAGAACCAAGGTTCTCGAATGTATTCACTGGAAGACTATCCCACTGAAGTGAAGGATCGAACGTAAGAGGATTAGAAGTAACACCACCTAATACAGTATTCTTACGAATCAATGTATTGTCTTCTGTCCACCATGCAGTATTTGGGTCGCCTGGTTGAGACCATCCACCCCCTGGATCTTCACCTATTTTACCAAGGATGTCCAAGATAACAGTTGTACCTTTAATAAGAGCAAATGCATCATCACCATTAAAATAAAATGGAGAGTCAGATTGTACATAAACAGGATTTACGAATGTGTCAGCTAAAGCTTGCAACGCATCTGAAATTGGAACTTCGTTTCCAGTTCCATCAGGATTGCGCTTGTCCAAAACAAAAACACGCGTTCCATAAGGCTCAATGACACCTGTAATATTGAGCAACATTGGCGCTGGAGCACCATCTCTAGCTCTTCCCATTTTATACTGACCAGCTCCTAAATCAATCGCTTGGTTAGTCGGGTTGTAAAGTTCAATTGCTTTGTCATTCTGTGTTCCTTCAACATATTCAGATATGAATACATCTGAGCAATTTTGAGCCTTCATAGAGATGGCTGCTGCGAACACTAAACCTGAAAGTAAAACTCGTTTCATCGTTTTATTGTTTTATTAAACAAGGGGGACAAATGTACTACCATCTTTTGAATTGACAATCAATCGAAGTGAAGGATTCTTATTCTTTTTGTTATCAAATGACAGCCAATCAAAAAATTTGAGTTAAATATGTGTCAAAACCCGCCACCTGCGCCCTAATTTGTCGAACATTTCAACAAATCCCTTATCTTTAGCCCTTAATTTTCGACGCAAAGCGACCCTTTGGTAAAATTTCGCGTCTAATTATGAAACCTTAATAAACAGAGCATAGCTCGACATAGCAAAAGCCGATCTCCAAATGAAAGTGCTACGAATAGTCCTGGGCCTAATACTATCGCTACTTTTCACTGAAGCAAATGCTACCCAGATTCTGGGTGGAAACATTACGTGGGAATGCCTCGGGGGAAACCAATATCAAATTACGTATACCCAATACAAAGATTGCTTTGGTGCAACAGCTGCATTGAGTAGCGAGAACTTATTCCTATTTCCCTCTGGATGCGGAGCACTTCCGTTTTCATTGCAAGTCAATTTGGTTTCTCAAACAGAAATCTCGGATTTATGCCCTACTGAATTCGCGAACAGCACCTGTGAGGCATATTTCGCCCAAAACAATGTCGGCGGTTTGATTCCGGGTGTTGTAAAAGTGGTGTACTCGGCCACGACAACCCTTGCCCCCGGCTGCACCTGGAAAGCCGTTTGGAATGAAAACAACTGGAATTACGCACTCAATATTAACTCTAGTACTCAACCAGACGCTTATGTCTATGCGAATATTGATACCAATAACTGCTCGAATTCAATTGACATCAATACTACCCTTGCGATCTATGAATGCGCTAACAACGGGGTTGTTACCAATAACCTTAGCGTTAGCAATCCCTCAGGCCACACACTAAATTTTAGTGCTATTGCTCCACAAAC